>CAZNOE010000268.1:0-7746 GCA_964574525.1 uncultured Bifidobacteriaceae bacterium | reverse complement strand
CCGCCGGGTTGTATTCATCGTCACCAATGTAGGCGGTTGCGGTCGGCTGCTGGACTCTGGTTGTTTTCGTGAAGCCGTCAATAGCATGTCCCGTCTTGTCGCTCGGGCTGCTGAATTCCCAACCGTTTGCGTCGTAACAAACCAACTGGTCCTTGTTGGGATAGCTGGGACACAACAGGACTTTGGCCTGGTGGAATTCGTTCGTCGTCCGCGCCCCCAATTCCGGCGCCAGGATTTTCCACCAGGACGAAACATCGCCAGTGTCGCCGCGCGGGATGTAATCGCTGTTGTCCTGGGCATACATCGTCAAGCCGATGCCCATCTGATGCAGGTTGCTGAGGCAATACGTTTTTTTTGCCTTCTCCTTGGCTTTCGCCAACGCGGGCAACAACATCGCCGCCAGAATCGCGATGATGGCGATGACCACGAGGAGTTCGATGAGGGTAAACGCGAGTCGTCGCCGTTGGGCCGTCATGCGGGCGCGGGAATTGGTTTTGGCTGATGTGCAACTCTTCATTGAATAATCTGTCCAAGCTCCGGCGCACTGCCACTCGGGCGCGGATTGACCTCCTGAAAGAGTAGGGTTTGCGGCACGCCAAGGCATAGCAGAAACCCATCGAAAACTTGGATAATCTTCCTTCCGCCGCTTCCGCTTCATCACGAGCAGCGGAGTTTCGTCTGAGTTTTCCACCGGTTCCTTCTAGGCTTGGTTTTGGTGTTCGCGCACAATGACTTCGCTGCGATGACAACCAGAGAATCTGCCGACAGGGCCGGGGCAAGAACATTCACGATGAACCACCGGAAACTTTTCCGCGCGTTCGAGCTGGCTCCAATCGCGCTCGCAGGCTGGCTCGTTCAACCGGTCGCCGCTGCGGACAAGTATCTTCCTGCCTTTCCGGGGGCGGAAGGGTTTGGTTCGTTCACCCCCGGCGCCCGCGCGGGCAAGGTGCTGTATGTCACCACGCTGGAGGACTACGATCCGTCGAAAGGCGAAGCGCCCATCCCCGGCAGCCTGCGCCAAGCCATCGGGACGAAAGGTCCGCGCAACATCCTCTTCAAAATTTCCGGCACGATTTTCTTGAAGTCAGTCCTCGTTGTCCGCGAGCCGTTCCTCACCGTCGCCGGTCAAACGGCTCCGGGCGATGGCGTATGCATCGCGCGCTACACCACCCGCGTGCAGACTCACGATGTCATCATTCGTCACCTGCGCTTCCGGCTCGGCGATGAAGCGCGCGCCGAGCTGGGCACGTTCGACGTTTCCAGCACGCACGATGTCATTCTCGATCATTGTTCGATCTGCTGGTCCATGGACGAGAACTGCACGTTGCACGGCTATGGCGTGCGCAACGTGACCGTGCAGTGGTCGCTGATCTACGAGGGTCTCAACCGCAGTTTTCATCCCAAGGGCGAGCACGGGCACGGCTCGCTGTTGCGCACGGACGGCGGCGCGTTCAGCATTCATCACTGCGTTTACGCGCACAACAACTCGCGCAATCCCCGCCCCGGCGGCTACGAGGATACGCCGGGTGTGCTGCTCGATTTCCGCAACAACGTGGTCTATGACTGGGGCGCGAATTCCGGCTACAGCGGGCTGGAGCGAACGCGCCTCAACTATGTCGGCAATTATTTCAAGCCCGGCGGCTCGACCACCGACGCCGTGCGCGAGTTCGCGTTCAGCGCCCAGACGTTCCGGACCAAAATGTATCTGGCCAACAATTTTTTCTTTGATCGTCCGCAAAAGACGGCGAACAACTGGCTCATGATTCGGAAGTGGGGAAAATGGGCGGGCGAAATCAAGGACACCAATCTCGTGCCCGAGCCATTCCCTGCGCCGCCGATCACGACCGACGCGGCGGAGGTGGCCTTCGAGAAAGTCCTGGCCGGTGGCGGCGCGACGCTGCCCCGGCGCGATTCGGCAGACGCGCGTTTGATGGCGGAAATCCGTGCGGGCAAAGGGCGGATCATTGATTCGCAAAAAGAAGTGGGCGGCTGGCCGAAGCTTGCGTCTGCCCCCGCTCCCGCTGATTCCGACGGCGACGGCCTGCCGGATGAGTGGGAACGGAAGTTTGGTTTTGATCCCGCGAACCCCGCCGATGGCTCGCAGGATGCCGATGGCGACGGTTACACCAACCTCGAGGAATTTCTCAACGCCACCGATCCGAAAGTCTCCGATCGCAAACCGTTGGGATTTGATTACGACGCCATTCTGAAGGAGATCGAATTGCAGAACGTCAAAATGCGCGCCGAGATCGCCGAGGAGAAACGCAATCGTCCGCCGGATGCCGGAAGCGACGGGGCGGCCCCGCCGCCGGTGCGGAAGATGGAACTGCGCCCGGCCCCCCTGGCTTCCGCGCCGAAGTCCGTTTCGGTTGTGCTCGCTGAGAATCTTGCCCTCCAGTTGGAGCGAATTCCGGCGGGAACCTTTCTGATGGGTTCGCCCGAAGACGAGCCCGAGCGGGGCCGCGATGAGCCGCTGCACCGCGTCACGATTTCGCGACCGTTCTACATGGGTGCGACATTGGTCACCGCCGCCGAATTTCAAATTGTCACGGGCGGGAATCCGGCGCACGGACGCGATGGCGCACTGCCCGCTGAAGTGTCGTGGCGCGACGCGGTGCGTTTCTGCAAGGCGCTTTCCAAAAACACGGGCCGCACGTTCCGCCTGCCCACTGAAGCGGAATGGGAATACGCCTGCCGCGCCGGCACGACCACGCCGTTCAACACCGGCGCGCTCATCACGACCGACCAGGCGAACTTCGACGGCAAGTTCGTTTACCCCGGCGGCCAGCCCGGAATTTACCGGCACGAACCGACGCCCGTATGCACGTTCCAGCCAAACGCGTGGGGACTCTACGACATGCACGGCAACGCCTATCAATGGTGCTCGGACTGGTATGGCAGGTATCCCGGCGGCCCGGCGACCGATCCCGCCGGCCCGGACTCCGGCGCGGACCGCGTGATCCGCGGCGGCAAATACGGCAGCGGCCCGCGCTATGTTCGTTCCGCCGCGCGCTACTCCTACACGCCGCACAACGCGTCGGTGGTCTTCGGCTTCCGCATCGTGATGGAAGCGGCTTCAGAAAAATCAAAATGAAAATCGGCACGACCAGTTTCGGATTCCGCTACGCCTTTCTCGACGCGGCGAACTCGCCGACGCTCGCCGAGATGATTCGCCAGGCGCGTGAGGCGGGCGTGGAGCGGTTGCAACTCTGCGAGAACACGCGCCCGCTCGAAGTCTCGAAAGCCGGTTGGCGCGAGGCATTGAAGTGCGCCGCTGATCTCGGCGTGGAGATTCAACTTGGCTGCAAAGCTTTGAAACCGGAGATCGTCGAGCGTTACATCGCCCTCGCGCAGGAACTTGCCTGCAACCAGCTTCGCGTCGTCATGGAAGACCCGGACCATCACGAGCACGCCACGCGCGAAAACGCCACGCGCCTGCTGGCCGACATTGTGCCGAAACTGCAACGCGCCGGGATGCGTCTCGCCATCGAAAACCATTTCGACATTTCTTCCACGCTGCTCGTCGAACTGGCGTCGCCCTATTCCGCCGAACTCGTCGGCTTTTGCGTGGACACGGCGAATTCCCTGCGCAGTTTCGAGCCGTCGCTCGAAGTGCTGCGCCTGCTCCGCGACCGAGCGTATTGCTATCACCTCAAGGACTACCGCGTCGTCGGCTCGATGATCAGCTTCGCGGTCGTGGGCGCGCCGCTCGGCGAAGGCGATCTCGATCTCAACGGCTGCCTCCGCATGATTTTCGAGAAGCAGCCCGCGCCGCCGCTGTTTGTCGAGACGTGGACGCCCTCCGAGAACAACCGCGACCGCGATGTGGCGTTGGATCGCGAGTGGGTGCGGCTGTCGGTGAAGAATCTCCGTGGCCGCCTCCCGCACGATGCGTGACGCCAATGGCGGGCGTGCTCAGGATTTTTTCGCCAGGCGGATGCCGCGCGACTTCGCCCGCCGGGTGTAATCGGACGCAGCCCGGCGTTGCAGCGCGAGATCTTCCGTCGGGGGCAATCCCGAGCAACCGACCGCGCCCAGGCCGGTGGCGTAGATGATATTCGCGCCGCTGGCCGCCGCTGCCTCGGCCTGTTCGCCGAGGTTCCCCAAGTGATCGAAGGCATGGCCGGCCAGGCCCACGCGAAGTTCGCGCGGCCCTTCGGCGCGGCCCGAGAGAGCCAACAACATGGCACCGAAAGCCATGAACCCGCACATTCCACGCACCACAGGAATCTTGGCGTGTTGAAAACGAAAGCCTTGAAAAGCGCCGGGCCGGAGACCGGCGTTCCTGCCGCCGCGTTCTTCGCCATAAGTCATGCGGGCTAATGGTTCAGCACAGAGTTCTGGAGGACACATCCGCAAGTTTAAACAACCTCGGCATGGGGCTGGCGGAATTGGGCAAGGACGAGGAGGCGATCGCCTGCTTTGAAAGAGCCGTCCGCCTCCGGCCGGACCACGCCGAAGCCCACGCCCGATTGGGGCAGATTTTGGCAAGGCCTGGTCGCCGCGAGGAGGCGAACCGGCATCTGGCTGAGGCAGTGCGCTTGCAGCCTGGCAATGAGGAGTTCCGGGAACTGCTCCGCATCGGAATGGCGCCGTGACATGTCCAAACAGTTCAGGGCCAGCCTCTCGGCCGGCCCCGACAACCACCCACCAAAACCCGGAGTGCCATTCTAACGGTTGATCCGGAAGAACTCGGTCGCATTCGTAGGTGACACCGTCACCTTGTGAATGTTGGCGGAGACTGACTCAGCGTTGCCCACGTTGATCCAGGAGCCAACGCCCAGATCGGACCGGGATTGAAGCCGGTATGGGAAGATGGAACGGGTTTCCCATGACAAGTCCAGGTTCGGCCCCGAATTCGAATAGACCAGCAACGTGGGCAGGGCGGGGGCTTTCTGCTCCTCCCGGATTTCGGCCAGCGTCAGGACCTTGCTGTAAACCTTGATCTCGTCCAGCAGGCCGCGGAAGGCGGTGCCATTGTCGCCAGCGATGGTACGGCCGGTCGGGTTGCCCGCCGTGGCGGTGGAGCCATCACCGGTGGTGTTGTGGTTGCCGATGGACAGCGAGCCACTGGTTGGGATGGGACCTTTGTTGTAAGTAAGCGTGACGTCGTTGGTGGCCTCCTGATTGGCGTTACCAAAGTAGTATCTCAAGTTGTCCGTCGTGGACAGGCCGTCATAGGTGACGGCGAAGAACACCCAGTTCTCCGGCGGCAGGTTGGTATTGATCGGGATCGTATCCGCCGAACTGGCCTGGGCGGTAACCGGATCGGTTTTCCACTCGTTCACGTGCAGAACCAGCCGTCCATTGACGTTCTGGTTCCAAGTTGTGGCGCCGGAGGAAAAGGCATTGTCCCGGTAGCCCAGGACGAATCCGCCAATGGTGCCTCCCGCGTTGGCGTTGATGATCGCGGTGCCGCGACCCGTGCTGGTGGAACGATAGCTGCCATTGGCTGAATTCAGCCAGCCGCAGATGGTAAGACCGTTCATGCTGCCCAACCCGCCGATGGGACTGACGAGACTGTTGGTAAGATCAATCGCGCGGTTTCCTCCAGTGATGCCCGAGTGGAGCGAATAGGGGTTATGAACGGTGCTCGGGGCAAACGGGCCAGCAGGGACATTGGTGGAAATAAAACTCGGAAAACCGCCGGCTACCCGGACACGGCCATACCCGGCCAGTGCGCCTAGATTGGTGGTTGAATTACCCGTGGTTTCGGAAAACGAATGTAACACGATTCCTGGATCCGGCGGAAGCACCGTGAGGGTGACGGGGGAACTCAAGACACCGCCCACTGCGTTGCTCACGCCCACTTGTAACGTGATGCCGCTGCTAGCTTGGGGTACGGCAAACAGAGTCAGGCTTTGGTTGGTCTCACCAGAAATGTTCACCCCATTCGTCTTCCATTGATATCTGACGAGGCCCGACCCGGTCGCGTCCACGTCCAGGAATGCGTTCTGCCCGGCAGTCACGGTGGTGTTGACCGGTTGCCGGAGAAGGGAAGCGGCAACGCGTGTAACGGCCGAGTTCAACTGGGCTTGTTGTACCTCATCGAGCGTAAAGGCGTTGGTATAAACCTTTATTTCGTCAAGCAACCCGCGGTAAATACGGCTGTTGCCGCCCAGCGACGTATCGCGCGCGCTTTCAACGGCGCCAAAATTGCCAAGCGTGAGAAAGCCGGTGAAATCAAGGGTGGTAGTCGGCGGCGTGTAGGTGCGGGCCACATCCAACGCCGCCAGTTTGTTGTGTCGTCCGAAATAATACTTTACCTGATCAGCGGGCAAATTCGGATCGTAAGTAACGGCGAAGTACACCCAATTGTTGGTGCCCAGGTTGGCGTCGCCCTTAATGAATCCAATGGATGAGGCGGGCGAGCCGTCATTGTATTGATTGATGACGAGCGATAGCTGGCTGGCGGAACGCTGCACGAGATCCCAGCCCAATCCCCCGGCGGTCTCCAGCGCAAAGGCGATGCGATTGCCCCCGTTGCCAGCCGTAAGATCACGCGGATTCAGCCAGCCGCAGACCGTGAGTTGCGGAAAGGCACCCAACGTCCCACCAAAAGGACCGGAATCCGTTACCAAATCAACGGCCCGCCCGTGACTTCCACCGAGCGAGTTGCCGATGATTGGCCCAAAGTCCACCGAGTAGTTGTTGCCCGCCGGGACGTAAGTTCCCGCCGGGACGTTGGTCACGAAGGCCGGGAAAAGGTTGGTCTCGTAAATAGGATCCACCGGCTGCGCAAATGTTGCATTGCCAGCCAATGTTCCGGTGTTGGTGGTTATCACGCCCGCACCGCCGACGCCGTTGGTGCCTTCAGAGAAGCGCAATTCCACCGTCGGGTTCGCGGGCACTGCGGCCAGGAGTTGCAAGGCGGACAAGAGCAAGCCTGCCAGGCATGGCAATCCGATGAACCGTAGCGCAGCGACACGCGGAGTCGTCGCTGGTGATGGGGGTGTGGCTTTCATGTGTTTCGTGGGTTTTGGGTTTGTTCTCATTGGGGGGATTCAATCATTGGAAAGCGGCGATGTGATTCGTGAACCACGCAAAGTCACGCGGGCCAGGCATTCCAACCAACCCGGGGTTCCACGTAGGCGTATCGTTGGCACCATATTGAATCTTCTGGACATCGCTGTCCACCCACTTGTGAATCTCCGCATGCCCGTCAGCAAAGGCAAAGCCCGTGGAATTGCCATGCCGTCCGGAAGGCGTGTCGAGCCACGGCTGGTTGCCGAAGGATTTCAAATTCGAGAACGGGAGAAAATGCGAGTCATTGATGCTGTTCTCATGCTCGTCAATGAACACGTAAACCGCGGATGGACCCGGCGCAGTGATATCGCTCATCTTCAGGGCCGATTTGAATGGAGGCGAATTCGGAGTGACGTAATTGCCGGGATAGCCCATGAAACCGTTCTCCGAGTAACTGCGGATGCGCGGCTTTCTCTCCCCTCGGTACAGGAAAGCCGAACGATCGCTCGGGCATCGGAAGACGTTCAACGAAGGAAGGTAAGTGAAAGTGGGACTCCGCTGCATGATCGTTTCATCAATGGCGTCGGGCAGGGAACCCATCCATCCGTCGCACCAAGCGGGGGTCCCGCGCGGATCCGTACCGGACCAACTGTAGAGGCAGCGATCCTCATTATCGTGCGCCCACATGATGAAACCGGTGACCAGTTGCTTGGAATTGCTCATGCATGAAATGCCCAGAGCTTTCTTTTTGGCCTTGGCCAGCGCCGGCAACAACATCGC
>CAZNOE010000267.1:0-7757 GCA_964574525.1 uncultured Bifidobacteriaceae bacterium | reverse complement strand
GGGGCACGCCGGGATGCGTCCAGCTCAGCGCCTCGATTTTGTTGCGGATCGGAGCAGAGCCTTCGCGCAGACGACGGGCGTGGATCGTCCGGACTTCACCCTTGGGCAGGTTGATCGGCGTGCCATCGGCGTAAAGCACCTGGCGCAACGCCTCGCGATCGGCGTCCGGTAATTCAATGGGCGCGGGTTTCTTTTCTTTGGCCGCGACCGTTAAATTTGTTTTCGACCCGGCATCAATGTCCTTGAACAATTTGTTGTAAGCTTCGACAACTTGTTTCAAGGAATTGGTCATCTGCCCGGACAGGGCTTTGCGGACGACGGCATTGACTGCCGGATCCGCCGTGAGTTTTGCGAGCAAGGGTGGGGAGTTCGTGGAGAATTCCGGCTCCGCCAATGCGGACAGTTCGAACCACGGGGTGAAAATTGGATCCGAGTTTTTGCGGCGCACTTCGAGATCAGTCACCCAGCGCCTAAGAACAGCGGGAATGAGTTTCCGTTCGCTGGCAAAGGTGTCGAACCTGGCCTTGTCCTCCAGATGGCCCGCGTCACGTGCGCCCAGCAGGTAATCGCCGACATTCTGGCGCAGGTCGGCGATGAATTTGGCGATTTCCTTGTCTTCGAACTCTTCAATCTCCTTTTGGATTTTGGCCTTCTCCTTGAGGTAATCCTGATACTGGGGCGAGTCCTCCAGCGGTCTGAGCAACGGCAGTTCCCCCGGCTCTTCGCTGCTCGCGAACACTCCGTGCAGCGCGTAGTAATCTCTGGTCGGGATGGGATCAAACTTGTGATCGTGGCAGCGGGCGCAACTGACCGTGAGGCCGAGTGTGCCGCGCGTCACCAAGTCAATCCGGTCGTCAATGATATCGTTCTGGTTGTTTAGAAATCGGCGACCGAGCGTCAGAAAGCCCAGCGCGGCCAGCGTGTCCCGCTTGGCGGGATCCTCACCCACCACCAATTGATCGCCCGCGATTTGTTCGATCAGGAATTGATCGTAGGGCTTGTCCTCGTTGAAGGCGCAAACGACGTAATCGCGATAGGTATAGGAAAAAGCATACCGCCGTTCCTCGCCGCCGGGCAGATAGCCCTTCGTGTCCGCGTATCGCGCGACGTCCAGCCAATAACGGCCCCAACGTTCACCGTAGTGCGGCGAAGCCAGCAACCGGTCCACGAGCAGGGCATAGGCGTCAGGGCGTTTGTCTTTGACGAACGTCTCTACTTCCTCTGGCGTGGGCGGCAGACCCAGGAGATCATAGGTGACGCGGCGGATAAGCGCTCGGCGATCGGCGGGCGGAGCGGGTTTCAGATTTTTCTGCTCCAGCTTTGCCAATACGAAATTGTCAATCGGAGTTTGAACCCAGCGATTTTTTTTGACCGGCGGTGGCGAAGGTTTTTTTACCGGTTGAAATGCCCAGTGCCGGACGCGGGCTGCGCCGACGTCGGTAAGAGGCGGCGGCCCACCGGAAGCTCGCGGGTCCGGCGCGCCCATTTTGACCCAGGCTTCGAGAGCGGCGATTTGTTCGCCCGAAAGCTTCTTGTCCTTGGGCGGCATTTGCAGGTTTTCGTCCTGATAGCGAACAGCCTTGATCATGAGGCTGGCGTCCGGATTGCCAGGCACGATGATTGGCCCGGAATCTCCGCCTTTGAGCAGCGCTTCGCGCGTGTCGAGCCGTAAGCCGCCTTTCACTTTTTCCGCCTTGTCGCTGTGGCAGGAATAACAGTGTTCGGCGAAGACCGGCCGGATTTTCGTCTCGAAGAATTCGATTTGGTCGGTGGTGGGCCCGGCGGCGACCGTCCGTTGGACCGCAGCCGTTATGATGAAAGCGAAAGCGAAGAACGGTTTGAAACGATGGCCGAAATTCCCCTCACCCGTCCTTCGGACACCCTCTCCCCATCGGATGGGGAGAGGGATGGGGTGAGGGGTTCGCCAAGCCGACCTCATCACGCAATCAACTCCTTGACGACGTTGCCATGCACGTCCGTCAACCGAAAATCGCGACCGGCGTGCCGGAAGGTCAGCTTCGTGTGATCGAATCCCAGCAATTGAAGAATGGTCGCATGAAGATCGTGAACGTGTACGGGGTTTTCCACCGCCTTAAACCCAAACTCATCCGTGGCGCCATGGACGTATCCGCCGCGCACCCCGCCGCCCGCCATCCACATTGTAAATCCGTGGTGATTGTGATCGCGCCCATTGATCTTGCCAGCGTTCGTGCCGGGTGCCGGGAGTTCAACGGTCGGTGTACGTCCAAATTCCCCGCCCCAAATTATCAGCGTATCCTCCAACATGCCGCGTTGTTTGAGGTCCTTCAGCAGCGCGCCAATCGGCTGATCGGACTCCTTCGCGAGCTTGCGGTGCCCTTCTTCCAAATCGTCGTGGTTGTCCCATGGCTGCCCCTTTCCGTGCCACACCTGAACGAAGCGGACGCCACGCTCCAGCAGTCGGCGCGCAATAAGTAATTGCCTCGCTTGTGTGCCTGAACCATAGAGCTTGCGGATGTGCTCAGGTTCCTTCGTCACGTCGAAGGCATCCGTGGCGTCCATCTGCATCCGATAAGCCAGTTCAAACGATTGGATGCGCGCCTCCAGTTGCGCGTCCTGCGCGCGGCGGCGGATGTGGCGTTCATTAAGCTCGCGGAGCAATTCGAGTTGCTGACGCTGCTCGTCCGGCGAGACGAACTTGTTCTTGATGTGCTCGATCAGTTTTTCAATGTCCTTGTGTTCGGTGTTGATGTAGGTGCCCTGGTAAATTCCCGGCAGGAAGCCGCTCTGCCAGTTCTGCGATTCCTGAATCGGCTGCCCCTCGGGGCACATGCTGATGAAGCCCGGCAGGTTCTGGTTCTCGCTGCCCAAACCATAAGTGACCCACGAACCCAGGCTCGGTCGTGGCAGCCGCGCCTCGCCGCAGTTCATGAGCAGCAGCGACGGCTCGTGGTTCGGAACGTCCGCGTGCATCGAGCGAATGACCGCGATGTCGTCAATGCTCTCGGCGACGTGCGGAAACAATTCGCTGACTTCAATCCCGCTCTGGCCGTATTTCTTGAACTGGAATGGCGATTGAAAAGCCGCGCCGGTCTTGCGCTCGGTTTTCAAGTTGTCCATCGGCAGCGGCTTGCCGTGCAGTCGTTCGAGCTCCGGTTTTGGGTCGAAGGTGTCCAGGTGCGACGGACCGCCATTGGCAAAGATATGGATGACGCGTTTGGCCCTGCCCGGAAAATGTGGGGACCGGGGAGCGAGCGGTGAATTGCCGCTGACGTTTTCGGCTGCCATTGCCGTGCCGGGAATCTCCGGGCCAAGCAGGTTCGCAAGGCTCATCATGCCGAAGCCCATCCCGCAGCGAGAGAGAAAATCCCGCCGCGTGAGAAAACAATCCTCCAATTTCGGGCGATGATGGAGCGCGGTCATCGGTGCAGCGTTGCTTTCACGGTTTTCAACCCAACAACGTTCGCAATTCACAAACCGGCGTCAATCAACAAATGAGGATGGCGCCGGGAGTCCCCGCTCCTGTGCGCCGGGAATATCGCCAGGAGCGCCGAAACGCAGCGGCGTTGCTTGACGCGTCCGCACGCGTCCGGTACGTTGCGCCACAGAATGAATAGAGAATCGAACACGCAGAATTTTCTCGTCCCCATTGTGGTAGAGCAGACGGGCCGCGGTGAGCGAAGTTGGGACATTTACTCGCGGCTGCTCGTGGACCGCATCATTTTCATGGGCACGGCGGTGGATGACAACATCGCCAACATCATCATCGCGCAGCTCCTTTTCCTGCAAATGTCCGATCCGAAAAAGGACATTCACCTTTATATCAATTCGCCGGGCGGCAGCGTCACTTCCGGCCTGGCGATTTATGACACGATGCAGTTCCTGACGTGTGATGTGAACACGTATTGCATCGGCCAGGCGGCGAGCATGGGCGCGGTGCTGCTGGCGGCGGGAACGAAGGGCAAACGTTACGCGCTGCCCAACGCGCGGATCATGATTCATCAGCCGTGGGGCGGCGTGCAGGGCCAGGCCACGGACATCAGCATTCAGGCGAAGGAGATTCTGCGCCTCAAAGACCGGCTCAATGAGATCATGGCGAAACACTGCGGTCGCACCGCCGAGGAACTGACGCGGGATACTGACCGCGACCGTTTCATGTCGTCTGACGAAGCGAAGGCTTATGGCCTGGTGGACCAGGTTGTACAGTCGCGAAAGGAAATTCCGACCATCGTGGAAAAAACCTCGGTGAGCGTCTGACACAGAACGAACAGCAATCATGACCGAAGCTGAAGCACACAATTTCATTGCGCTGTGGCGCCGCAGGATGAACACATGGCGTGCGCGAACGGATTCAAAAGCCGTTTGGGACATGGAGCGGAGTTGCGTGCTGATGATGTGTACCGGACTGCTGATGCTTGTTGTCGGAGCTGGTAGCCTTTCCACCTCGTTCTTCTGGCTCGCGGCGGCCCTTTTCGGAGCCTCGGAGTTTGGTTTTTCACTGTGGTTGTTCCTAGGGCTGCGTCAATCCCGTCTCGTGCTCGGCAATTCGTTAATCGGCAATCATAAATCGTAAATCGTAAATCGTAAATTCCCCCATGGCCCGCCCCACCAACCTCACGATGTGCAGCTTCTGCGGCAAGTCGCACGCGGAAGTCAAAAAGCTCATCGCCGGGCCGGGCGTGTATATCTGCGACAATTGCGTCATCCTCTGTAAAAATGTCCTCGACCGCGAACTCCAGCTTCAGAGCCGCAAACATCAGCCGAAGCTCGCCGTGCCCAAGCCGGCGGAAATCAAACGCCAGCTCGACTTGTATTGTGTCGGGCAGGACAACGCGAAAAAGACCCTCGCCGTGGCGGTGCACAACCACTACAAGCGCGTCCAGCAGGAGCCGCCGCCCGCCGAAGGAGAGGAAGCAGACAAACCTTCATCTGCCCGCCCGCACGCGGACGTGGAGATTGAGAAGAGCAACATCTTGATGATCGGCCCGACCGGTTCGGGCAAGACGTTGCTCGCCCGGTCGCTGGCGCGGATTCTCGACGTGCCGTTCGCGATGGCCGACGCGACCACGCTTACCGAAGCCGGCTACGTCGGTGAAGACGTGGAGAACATTATTTTGCGGCTGCTGCAACAAGCGGACTACGACGTGAAGCGCGCGCAACGCGGCATCGTTTACATTGACGAGATTGACAAGATCGCGCGCAAGACGGAAAACGTCTCCATCACGCGCGACGTTTCCGGCGAAGGCGTGCAACAGGCGCTGTTGAAAATTCTGGAGGGCACGGTCTGCAACGTTCCACCGCAAGGCGGGCGCAAGCATCCCCAGCAGGAATACATCCGCGTGGACACGACTAATATTCTGTTCGTTTGCGGCGGCGCGTTTACGGGGATGGAAAAAATCATCCATCGCCGGCTGGGCCGTCACGTGATGGGATTTGGCGCAGTTGAAGAAGGGCAGAAAGCGGCAACCATCGCGCGCCATGAAATTCTGCAACAGGTCGAGCCGGAAGATTTGCTCGGCTTCGGCTTCATTCCCGAATTCATCGGCCGGTTGCCCGTCGTCACCACGCTCGCGGAGTTAACCGAAGACCAGTTGGTTTCGATTCTCACCGATCCGAAGAACGCGCTCACCAAACAATACGCCAAGCTCATGGCGATGGAAGGTGTGGAACTGGAGTTTTCGCCGGACGCGCTCCGCGAACTGGCGGTGCAGGCGCAAAAGAAAGGCACCGGCGCCCGCGCCCTACGCGGGCTGATCGAGAAGCTGATGCTCGACGTGATGTACGACGTGCCTGACAGCGGCGACATCCTGAACATCAAGATCACGCGACCGGCTGTGTTGGGGGAGAGCAAGCCGATTGTGCGGCGCAAGCAGGATCAGGCGGCGGCGTAGCAAATTCGCGGAGGGACGAGTTACACGAGTCCCAAATTGATCCGTGGTGAAGTTAGGGACTCGTGTAACTCGTCCCTCCGAACTCAGACTCCAATATCCTCATTCCAAAGCTCCGGTCGCGCCTTGATGAAATCCCTCATCATCTGAATGCACGTCGGGTCTTGCAGCACCTCGACCTTGACGCCTTGCGAGCGGACATAATCCTCCGGGCCTTGAAACGTGACGTTCTCGCCGATGACGATGCGCGGAATCTTGTAAAGCAACGCCGCGCCGCTGCACATCGGACACGGCGAGAGCGTCGAGTAAAGCACACAACGTTGATAGACCGACGCCTTCTGCCGCCCGGCGTTTTCGAGGCAATTCATCTCCGCGTGATGAATCGTGCTGCCAAGTTGCACGCGCTGATTGTGGCCGCGCCCGATGATTTTTCCGTCGAGCACGAGCACGGAGCCAATGGGAATGCCGCCGGCAGCCAGACCTTTTTTCGCTTCGTCAATCGCGGCTTGCAGGAATGGGTCCATGCGCGAATTGAAACAAGCGCGCTTGTCGCGGGCAAGGCCGGAAAGGGGGCAGAGGGGAAAAAGGAGCAAAGGAGAAGAGTCGCGCCGCATTGGCGGCACAAAAGTTTCGGCCGAGCGTCAGCGCCAGCGCAAGCAAGAGTGTTCGCGGGATGGATTTATCGCTGCTGGTCCTTCTTTGTCCCTTCGGGTTCCGCCGCCGCGATTTCCGCCCAGGACGGCGCGGACCAAAGGTGGGCGACTCCGGCCACGTTGATTGCCATCAGAGAATTCCCATCGGGTGTCCGCTCATCTCCGCCTGCTCCGGACTCATGTAGGCCGGCGTGCCGATGAACTGATGCAACTGTGTGTAAATCGTGTTGTCCGTCAGCCTCCCTTCCGTCGCTTTGGCGATGCCGAAGTCGATGACCTTCGGCACCGGCACGCCATCGTGCAGCGTCACGAGAATGTTCGACGGCTTGATGTCGCGATGAATGATCCCCTTCTGGTGCGCGTGTTGAATTGCCTGGCAAACCTTGATGAACAGATCGAGCCGTTCCTTCGTGGAAAGATTATTCTGGTCGCAGTAGTCGGTGATGCGAATGCCGCGCACCAGTTCCATCACGAAGAACGGACGGCCCACGTCGGTCGTGCCGGCATCGAGCACCTTGGCGATGTTCGGATGGTCCATCATCGCCAGCGCCTGGCGCTCCGCCTCGAACCGGGCGACGACTTGCTTGGGTGTCCATGCCGAGCTTGATGACCTTGAGCGCCACGCGCCGCCGCACCGGCTCGGTCTGCTCGGCCACATACACCACACCGCAACCGCCTACGCCGAGTCTCTCCAACAGCTTGTAGCGTCCGAGCGTCTGGCCCACGGCTTCGTCGGGCGCATCGGCGAGATCGAGCTTGATGGTCGGACGAGGCACTTCAGCCTGTGTAGCGAGCAGTTTTTCGGGTTGTTCGTGGGCCGCAAGAAGCGCTTCGAGGCGAGCATGCAATTCCTTGTCATCGCCGCACTCGCGGTCCAACCACGCTGCGCGCTCTGAAACAGGTTTGGTCAGCGCCAACGCAAACAGGAGTTCTTCGCGAGTGGAATTCATGTGCAGGTGTTCTTGAATTGGATCAGGCTGAGAGTTGACAATAGATAGCATCTATTCCAAAGTGCCAGCGATGAACATCGCGTTGACCAAACACTTCGAAGAACTGATCGCGCGCCTGGTTTCGAGCGGGCGTTACAACAATTCCAGCGAAGTGGTGCGCGCCGGCTTGCGCATCCTGGATGCCGAGGAAAAGTCCGTGGCGGTTGGCTCGTTTCCGCCCGGCTCACTGCGCCATCTCTACACCAAGACCGACAATCGGGCTGAACGCCGCACCGCCAAGGCTTCCA
>CAZNOE010000266.1:3685-7774 GCA_964574525.1 uncultured Bifidobacteriaceae bacterium | reverse complement strand
ACAAAGACCGCAAGCTCGCCGCCACCGCCATCTTCCGGCTCGGCGAAGTTTATCGCAAGCAGGGCAAGACCAACGAAGCCACCGCGCAATACGAGCGCATCGTGCGGGAGTTTTCCGATCAACAAACGCTCGTGACGTTGAGCCGGCAAAATCTGGCTGCCATGCGAGCGACCTCCAAAACGCCGCCAGACGGTCTCGCCCCGGAGAACCTGCCCCCTGGAGGCAGCGCCACGGTGGAGTCATTGACGACCGAACTCGCGGTGCTGAAGGCACAACTTGAACAGGCCAGCAAGGAAACCAACGCCCTGCTGGTCGCGCGCTTGTTTTCCATTCCGCTCGCTGAGGTCAACTCGTTTGGCGACTTGAACAAAGAAGCGCTTCCCAGGCTGCTGGCATATCAGGAGCTCCGCGTGCGTTCTTTGGAGTCTGCTATCGCTCAGACGCTCAGCCAAATCGGAACCAATGTGAGTGGGGCTGGCGTCTCAGTTACCACCGACGACGAGGAAAAAGAAATCCGCCGCATCCAGGAAATGATCAAGAACAGCCCGGACCTCATTAACACTCCCGCCACGGAAGGACTCACGCCGCTTGGCAACGCGGCTCGCCACGGCCAGTTGCGCGTGGCCAAATTCCTTATCGAAGCTGGCGCGAAGGTTGACCAACGCGCGGGCGTTTTGGCGCCGATCCACATCGCAGCCACCGAAGGCCACAAGGCGATGGTGGAACTGTTGCTCGCCCGCGGCGCGGATGTGAACGCTCGCGATGAGGTTGGCCGCACCCCGCTGCACCGGGCGGCGCAGAATGGTTTTCAAGCCGTGGCCGAAGTGTTGTTGGCCAACAAGGCGGAGGTAAATCCAATCACGAGCAAACAGGAAACGCCGCTCCATTTGGCAGCCGCCCGTGGCTACGCCGAATTGGTCCAAGCGCTCATCTCCAAAGGCGCTGACCTCGACCCCAAAGATTCGTCAGGGCGCACGCCTTTGAGCTGGTCAGCGACGCAGGGACATTCCGAAATTGTGAAAGCATTGCTTGCCGCCAAAGCAAAGCCGGACATCGAAGACAATGCAGGCCGCACGCCCCTGAGCTACGCGGCAGGCAACGGCCATCTCGATTCCGTCAAGGTATTGCTGGAAGCGAAGGCGGACCCAAACACCGGACGCACCGTCTTGCCGCTGCACGCAGCGATTCACGGCAAGCACCTGGCGATTGTGGAAGCGCTGCTGGATGCCGGCGCAGATGCGAACCGAAACTCGACAGTGAACTGGAATGTTAACACCCGCGGTGTGGGTAACAACCAAGGTTCGCCTTGGCCCATCGCGCCGCTTTTCGCGGCGCTGAACGACAACAACAGTGATGCGGTAAGTCTCCTGCTCAAGCACAAAGCAGATCCGAATTGGAAGGGGCCGGACGGCGTGCCGCTGGTGTTTTACGCCATCGGCCAGCCGGAAGCGCTCAAGGCTTTGCTGGACGCTGGTGCCAACCCGAACGCAGACATCGGATCATCAGGCCAGACGCCGCTGATTCAGGCTGTGCAATGGGACAACCCGGCCGCTGTTAATCTCTTGTTGGCGAATGGTGCGGACAAGGAGACGAAAGTGAACGGTGTTTATTCGGCGTTGCGAATCGCGACGGACCGCGGCCAAAAAGAGATCGCCAACGCTCTCTTGCAGGCCGGCGCCAACGTCAATGCGACGAGCGGGGGCGATGGCCGCACGGCTCTCCACCAAGCCGTGGAGTTCCGGGATTTTGCCATGACCAAGCTGCTGTTGGATTACAAGGCCGACGCGAACGTTCGTGATGCTTCCGGCCTGACGCCGCTGGACATGGCACAGGGCAGGTCGGCGGGTGCCGGCCCACTGCGCTCCCCGACAGCTCAGCGGCCGCCAGCAAAGCTGGGCGACCTTGCCGCCTTGCTTCGCGAGCATGGTGGTTTGAGTGACTTGTCCAAACGCGAGCGAATCGAAATCCAACGTCCCGAGGCCAGTTTCACCAAAGTGCTTTTCTACAAAGGGACGAATGACTGGAACCGTTTCACCCTCATGGATGTCTTGTTCAACAACTATCATTCTGATGGACCCTCCACGTCGCGCTCGCGCGGTTTCGGAGTTTTCAATCGGGATGATTTGTCGTTCGCCGAAAAACTTTTAGACCCACGTCTGCCTGCCGAACAGCGTTCTTCTGTGCCGCCGTTTCCGAATTTGCATCGTGTCGTCGTGGTTCGTCCCAGTGCCACGCCGGGCCAAGCGGCGGATCGTCGCGTCGCCGACTTGCTCGACCCAACCGGCAAACTGGATTGCACCCGAGATGTCCTGCTGGAATTCGGTGACGTGGTGGAAATCCCGGAACGCGAACATACGTTGCAGGAATCCGCTGTGGGGCTCAGCGGGGACGAACTGAAACAGATTGCCGAATGTCGTGGCGGCACGGTAGGGCTGCTGGTTCGGGGAAAGCGAACAGATCTAAAGGTGTGGCCCTGCTGGACGCAGGCTGGGGTTGGACCAGTGCTGGCGCGAGACGAATCGCGTCGCGCGTTGTTCTCCACGTCCGATCTGTCTCGCGTAAAGGTCACCCGCGCGAAGGCTGCGGGCGGCAAGACGCAAGAGTGGGTGCTGGATTGCAGCAGTGGCAACAATCCCGACCTCTGGCTACGCAACGGCGACGTGATCGAAGTGCCGGACAAACCGTGAGCTTTGGAGTGCGGTGACTTGTCACCGCTTTAACTGCCTGGCCGACTTGTCGGCCAAGCAGAGCCGCGTCAAGCGGCTCGGAGCGTGATCACGGCTTCCGGAATCGTCGCCGACAGGTCGCCAGCGCGAAAACGACGACAAGTCGTCGCACTTCTAAGCCGCAACGATTCAGTTCAAAGGGGAGCGCCCGCGTCGCGCAGGCTGTCGTTGCCGTCCCGGCAACGACTTCCACCCTCCAATTCTTCCCGCCCCAAAGAGTGGGTAAAATCCAGTCGGTCGAGTATGTTCGGCGCGACGCCGAACATCGCACGCCGGAGGCGCGCGCTCCCCAATCCAACCGCATCGTTCCGCTAAGGCAACTGGAGGAGATAAAACCGCCTCGGCACGCCTGGGGTAATCGCATTCGTGAATGAAAAACTTCCGCCGGTGCCAAACTGATTCGTCATCAGGATGGTCCAGTTACTCACCGGCATCGCGACGTTGGTGGAAGCCAGGACGTAGTAATCATTGCCCTGGGTTCCGTTTGAGCCGCTGGTGTCAGCTCGTGTCATTGAGGCTTTGCGGAAAAGTTTTGAGCTTTTCCGTCGGCTGGCGGACTGGGAATGCAGCCGGAAAGCGCCTTGGTTTGTTCGCCGCCGTTGTTGCGAGGCGGAGGTGGCTTTACCATTGACGTTTTCAGACTTGAAAGAGGCTGGAGTTGCCGTGCAATCGAGTCGCATCCTAGCGGTCAAAGCAAAAGCTGAAATTGCTTTCTGCTTTTGCTTTATGCGCTGCAGTCGCGGCTACTGCGACGCGACCGCCTTGACTTCCTTGGTCGCGTTGTCGATGACCCACTTTTTCCCTTCCGGCGGACGAGGCACGCTATCCAACCGCGCGCGGGCGAGTTCGGCGAAATCCGACGGCGCCCGGCCTTTCTCGCGGATGAAAATTCGCAGTTGTTCGGTGAGGAAGGCATTGACTTCTCCCGACACATTTTCCGCCGGCGCGTTTTGCGCAGCCGCGGTGACATATTTAGGTGGCGGCGCACCGGGCGCAGGTGTTTCGCCTGATTGCTGTGGCGTTGCCGGCTCGTTCTTTTTGCCGCAACCGAACAGCGTGAGAACGGTGACCGCGAGGAGCGCTGCGCATTTCATAACTTCAAATCTCAACTCAGACCGGCGCAATTTTTTCACGGCAGAGCAGGATCGGCATTGTTAATATTATCACCGAACTGCCATTTCTCGCTGGTGGCGTGGCCGTCAGCAAAACCGACGTTCGCCCGCTTGTTATGACGGCTGGTTAAGACGTCACTGCCGCCCGGCACGAAGCGACCATCATTGAGAATATTCCGATTGGGGTCTGAGGCCTCTGGACCACGAATGACCGTCTGTTCTTCGGCGATCATCATTTTTTTCGCCGGATT
>CAZNOE010000266.1:0-3585 GCA_964574525.1 uncultured Bifidobacteriaceae bacterium | reverse complement strand
CTGGACCACGAATGACCGTCTGTTCTTCGGCGATCATCATTTTTTTCGCCGGATTACGGACGGCCGTCTGCTTGAACGGATACCACGCGCCGGATCTGACGGAAGTTATGCCTCCGCTCTGGTTGTTAACCAGACCCAGACTCGTCATGCTGTAACTCATCATGTAGGGACCGGGATCGGTACCCGGTTGCCCGGTGTCGAGGAATCTCTGGCGATCATCCTTGTCCAGCGGGCATCGAAACAAATTGGTGGTGGCGTTGCCGCTGCCGATCTGTGAAACGATCAGGCTGTCCCTGACTGGATAAGCCGGCCTGCTCAGTCGCCAGTAAACCCAGTCCTCGACTTGAAAACCATAAGTATTGCGGGATGCGCAAGCCGGGAAAACGCCATTGTTCGAGTCAAGGTACATCATCATGCCAAGCGTAAGTTGCTTCATGTTGTTGTAGCACGAGGCCTGTGCCGCCCGGGCTTTGGCTTTGGCGAGGGCGGGCAAGAGCATGGCTGCCAAAATCGCGATGATGGCAATGACGACCAGCAATTCAATGAGAGTGAAGGCGCTCGTCCGGCGATTGGAAGGTCTGTCGGCAAAGCCCGAAGTTTGATCTGTGATTTTCCCATTCATAACCAAATACAGTCCGAGTTCATGACTGACGCTGGTAAACTCTAATCCTGATTCCAGCCCGCAAACAAGCCCAAAGTTCGAGCCAACACATTTTTCGCGCGGGATCCGCTCCAAATCTTCTTCCAATTCCCAGCAAGAATAGGATGAGGGACAGCGTCATGGCGAGCGCGGCGCCGTCCAGCGGATACTTTGCGCCACGAGCTTGCGGTAATTCTCGTTGTTGAACGCCTCCGGGCCGTGACCGAGTTGGAGATAAACCATGCGCGACTTGCCTTGTGTGCGGCACCAACCGAGCGGTTTGCCGCTTTTGGGATGCGTGGTCGTGATAAGCGGCGTCACATCCGGCTGCACCCGATAGCCCCAGTAGATTTCATCGTGGATCGTAAAGTCCTTCAGTCCCGCCGTGATGGGATGATCTTTGGCGACAATGACGACGGGAACCTCCACGTCATGTTGATAACCGGCCTTCTCAGTAACGGTCCCTGGCTTTTTCGGATCTGGCTCCGGATAACGTCCGCCGATGATTCTCTCGTACTCCGGCCATTCCGCGTAGGACACCAGCGCGTGATGTAACACCACCAATCCAGTGCCCTTGTCAAACAACGAAAGGAACTTCGCCTTTTGCTCCTCGGTGATGTTCTTCGGCATATCGTAGAGCACGATAACGTCGTAGCTCAACAGATCGGTGCGCTCATAAACGGTCGCATTCGTCTTCGCGTGCTCGGCGTGGGTGAACGTGATGTCCGGGTTATCCTTGAACATTTTGAAGAAAGGCTCCTGTTCGAAGCCGTGTCCGCCGGTGACGACAAGCACTTTGAGTTTCGCGCCGCGTTCGGCGGCGAATGATGCGAAGCCGGCGAGGGTTGCCAGCAACAGAATGCAGATGGTCTCGGTTCTCTTCATTTCTTCGATCCTCCAGTTGGCGATTCGTTCTTGTTTTCCTTCGGCGGTGTGGTGAGCAGAAAGGTCATCAAGTCTTTTTGCTGCTGCGCGTTGAGGGCCTTCAACAACCCTTCCGGCATCAGCGATACCGCGGAGGTTTTCAGGCCGGCAACTTTTTCCTTCGGGATCGTGAGGTTCTGGCCCGTGACCTGACCCAGCACGACTTCCTTTTGATCGTTCTTGATCATGACACCAGTTTCGACGCTCCCGTCCTTGAGTTCCACGTTGTAAGAAATGTGCTCGGGATTGATGGCTGCGCTGGGTTCGGTGATGTCCCTGAGCACCGAAGCGTAATCCCGGTAAATCAAGTTCGACAGATTCGCGCCAATCTCCCCGCCCTCACCGCGCATTTGGTGACACTTGTAGCAGGCGACCGTCTCGCCGAAAAAAATCTTCTTGCCGCGCTCCCAATCACCGCCGTCGAGTTCGGCGACATGCGCCGCCGCCGCCACGGCTACGTATGGTTTGGCCCAGGGCAGCAAAATCCGGCGCAAGGGAAACGGCCGGGGGCGCGGGTCTTCAGCGGTGAACCAGCTTACGTCGAGCCTGGGTTGGCCCCCGCCAGTGGCGAGCGTAACTTCGAGCGGCAGCCAGCGGTTTTCCTTTGGTTGAATCGTGATACGTGCGTCGCGCTCCCCGACGCTCACGAGGTTCGTTCCCAGTTTCAGCTCCAGCCGGGCACTCGACTTAAGCACGACCGTAATGCTCTCGGGCGGATATTCGTAATCAAGTTTTGATTCCGGCTGCGTCGCGGGATGCAGCATTTGCCATAGGTCAAGCTGGCCGCTCAGCGTGAGTGTGCCCCGCTCTTTGATCCGGTTGAAGAACTCGTCGTGCCCGGCGCTGGCGACCGTGAAGCCGCGTGCCGCCGTCAGGTCCAGATGAGGCAACCAGCCGCTCCAGGTCTCGCCGCCGTGAGCCGGCTTCCACAGGGCGGTGACCCCGGTGAGGTCGGCGAGCACATCAATCTCCTTCCCGCTGTCGGCGATTGAACCCGGGAGGGTCAGGCCGTAATTGACCGCTTCGGTAGCACCGCCCGTTCGCACCACGAAGGAGCGGTTGTCGGTCTCGGTGCGCGCCGACAGGAACGACGATTCAAATCGCGGCATCGTCTGCTGGTTCTTCACGACCTGATAGCCCGGCCGGAACGATTCGAAGCGTTCGCCGGCGCTCACGTAACGGCCCATCGTGACGGCGCATTGTTTCGTGAAATTCAGAACCGGGCTGGCGTAAAGCGGGCGGTCGAACACCACGCGAATTTCGGCAGGACCCGCGGCGAAAGCGAGCACCGGTTGCGCGGCGATTACGTCCGCGTACGAGATTTTGAACAGCTTGCCTTTGCCGGATGGGCCGGTGCCCCAGTCGGGTTTGCCGCTGTGACACGCGACGAGCAAATCGCCTTGCGGCGTCGGCACGGCATCCACCGTGAGCATGGTGAGGCAGGCGATGAGATCGGTCTTCGCGACGTACCCCGCAGCCGTCTTGACCAGTTTTGTCCTCCAGATTTTCCCGCGTGATTCTCCGGAAACGATTGCATCGCCGCGCCACCAGGCGGGGCCGAAGATTTTTTTACCACCCCCCACCGGTTCGTTGAAATGCAACCCGCAGGTGGACTGGTGCTGCGGCGCGTAGTCGAACGTGCTCGGCTCATCAATCACGCCGGGCAGATATTTCGGGTGCCGTGGCGGAAAACCGTAGTGCCGGCCCGGCTGAATATGGAGCAACTCGTCGAATGGATTTCCGTTCGGCAGCCACGTCGCGCCTTCCTGGTCGGTGCAGAACAAATCGCCCGCAGCGTTAAACGCAAGCGACACCGGAAAGCGCATCCCCGTGCAGATCGCCTCGCGCTTCTTCCAGTCCGACGAAACTTTGAGGATCGTTCCGCGCTCGCTGCGTATGTTGTAGTCGGACCGTCCCGTCTCCTTGTTCACGCGATAGGCTTCATTCCACTTGTCGCAACCCAGGCCGAAGAAAATATTGCCAGCCTTATCGGCGGCGATGCCGATCGAGTCGAGATTCGA
>CAZNOE010000265.1:0-7819 GCA_964574525.1 uncultured Bifidobacteriaceae bacterium | reverse complement strand
TGAAGCGCGCGGCAACCTTCAAGTTGGCCTCAAGCGACTCAGCGACGTTCTTCCGAAGCGCCGTTGCGAAACGCACCCAGATAATGCGACAGTAATTCATCCTGATCCGGCTTGAGTTTCGCTTTCCGGCTCATCTTCCGCATCCATGTGCGCCATTCTTCGTCCGTGTATTTTGCCGGGTTATGGAACTTGTGGCACTTGGCGCATTTGGCGACATAGAGCTTCCGGGCTGCGACGATTTCCTGCTCCGAGAGCAACAGCGCTCCGCCGCCCGGAGAAGGCGGCGGTGGCGCACCGTACGGATTGCCGGCGGGGGAGCTGCAACCGGCGAGCAGTACAACAAACGCTGCGGCACCGATACGAGCTAAGAATTGCAGGCGCATCAAAAGTTGACGCCAACAATCAACCGGACGTTCCACCGCTCGTGGCCTTCCAGTTCGAGGTGATGAATACCGTCCGGATTGCCGTCGAAGTTCGCGCCATAGACCTGCGGCATCACCGTGAGCGCGCCCCACCACCGGTCGCGTTTATAGCTGAGGACCGGTCCGATGTAGAGCGCGGTGTTCTCCCACTTTGCATAGTCGGGCAGTTCGTTGTGATCGCGGGCTTCGATGCCGATGGCCCAGCGCGGACTCAATTGCCGCGCGATACCGAAGGAGACTTCCACCTCGCCTTCCTTTTCGCGGAAATGATCTTCCCACTCCGTGGCGTGCGTGAGGTTTAAAGCCCATTTCCAATCGCCGTAGCGTTGCCCGAGGATGATTTTTTGCTCCAGCTCAAAATTCTCACCGTCATAGGTTGGTTCGAGGTAGAGCGTCAGGCCGACGCAATGGTCCGCCGGATTGACCACCATGTATTTGTTCTCCAGCGAAATTCCCTGCCAGCGGTAATGCGAAGTCCGGTCACCCGTGCCCCGGTCAACGAAATGCTGATAGTCGGTATTCAGATAGAGTGCCAGTGTGTAGTTGTCGGTGACGCCGTATTCCAGTTCCTCGCGGAATTGCAGGCGATGGAAGTCATCCTGGCCGACCGTAGCGTTGCGGCCCGCGCGCAACGTGACCCACTGCTCAAATTCAAACGCCCCCTTTGGCATGGTCTCGGGTTCGTAGCTGTAGGTGAACAATCTCTCGTCGGCGTGAGCAGAAGCAGCGGCCACGCCCATCCCGCAGGCCAGCAGTCTAATCAGAATTCGGTTTCGGTTTGTCATATCGTCGTTAGTTGTGTTTGATTACTTAATGCGGTTGTGAGACTAGGCAAACGCCGAAAAGTCTGCTAACGGGGCGTTGCCATTTATTAGCGGTGAATTGCTGGCGCGAACTTCCTTTGACGATGCCTTGACTGACTTTCCGCCTACCAGAGAATTCGACCACACTTGAAAACCAGCGCGGGCGTTGGCCCCCGTAATTCGATGAACACTGAACTCGTAGGTAAGGTTGTCGTTGTCACCGGCGCGTCGGGCGGCATCGGCTCCGCCATCGCGCGGAAGTTCGCCGCGGAGGGCGCAACGCTGATTCTGCATTGCCATCGCAATCGCGACGGCGCGAAATCGTTGCAGGACGAATTGAGGCCGGCTGAGTCCATCGTCGTGCGAGCGGACCTCACGAGGGAAGCCGCGGTGAAACAGATGTTCGCGCAGGCCGTGAAGTGTTTCGGCCGCGTGGACACGCTGGTCGCCAACGCCGGTTCGTGGGAAACGCGCGACGTGCCATTGCACGAGATGTCGCTCCGCCAGTGGCTGCGGACGTTCGACGATGTGCTGACCTCGGCATTCCTGACGACGCGCGAGTTTTTCCGGATTGTGGCGAAGCAAAAACGTGGGAACGCAGTCCTCATTGCCTCGACCGCGGCGGTCTTCGGAGAAGCGGGGCACACCGATTACGCCGCTGCGAAGTCCGCGATGGCGTACGGCCTGACGCGCTCGCTGAAGAATGAGCTGTCACGCCTCGCGCCGCACACGCGCGATTACTGCGGAGGGCGCATCAATTGCGTCTGCCCCGGCTGGACAGTCGTCCCGCGAAATGCATCCAAGCTAGGCGACGCAAGAATGGTCCGCAAAGTCACGGCCACGATGGCGTTGCCGCAAATTGCGCGGCCCGAGGACATTGCCAACGCCGTGGTGTTTCTCTCGTCGGATACGCTGGCGCGGCACATCACGGGCCAGACGCTGGTGGTCGCGGGCGGGATGGAGGGGCGACTGCTGTGGCACCCGCAGGAGATTGATCCGTCGAGCGCCTGACACGGCGCGGGCTGCGCGGAACTATTTTGGCAACCGCCCGGCGTCTTCCTCAATCGTGATCATGCCATTGGCGATGGCGAATTTCGTCAAGCCCGCGACACTGTGAATGTCGAGCTTGCGCATGACGCGCTCGCGGTGGGTTTCAATGGTGCGTACGCCGATGCCGAGGTGACTGGCGATTTCTTTGTTGCTCTTGCCTTCGGCGATGAGCGCGACCACTTCGGACTCGCGTTCGCTGAGTTTGGCGAGCGGCTTCGTATCGTCCGCGTCCGTCACGTACTGATTGAGGGCGATTTGTGCAACCGGCGGGCTGAAGAAGGCTTCGCCGGCATTGACCGACTCGATGGCGCGTGCCAGTTCTTCCGTCGGCGCATCTTTAAGCACGTAACCGCGGGCGCCAGCCTTGATGATGCGCAGGACAGTATCACGGTTGCTTTGCATGGAGAGGATGAGAACCTTGACGTTGGGCGCGTCTTTGCGCAACACATCGGTCACCTCCAACCCGTTCTTCTTCGGCATGTCAATGTCCATGAGGACGACATCCGGTGCCAGTTTCTTGACCTTCTGGATGGCATCAGCACCGTCGCAGGCTTCGCCCACAATTTTGAAATTCGCCTTGGAAGCAAGACAGGACCACAATCCCTTCCGCACCACGGGATGATCGTCCGCTATCAAGATTTTGATTTTCTTTTTTGTAGCGCTCATTCCTAAAGAACCCGGACCCGCACACGGCCAATAACCTGCCGCGCCGGTGCTTTTTTAATAACATGGCTTTCCGGGTTAAGCAAGAGAAGGAACCGGGATGCGGACCTGGGAAACGTGTGATTCAGGCAGGCTGCTGTTGCGTGAGGCAATGCAATGAGCCAAATCCCAGTACCAGATCCACCGCGTGAATTCCCACGACGGGCCGGTCCCGGAAAAATTCTCCCAGAATGCCGAGCGCGACACGATCGTTCGGATCGTTGAACGTCGGCACAATGACTGCGGCGTTGGCGATGTAAAAGTTTGCATAACTCGCCGGCAGACGGTAGCCATCGAAATAAAGCGGCGATGGCATAGGCAGCGGCACGACTTCCGGCTTCGAGCCATCTTCGAGTCGAAAATCCTGGATGCGTTCCCAGTTCTCCGCGAGCGGGCGATGGTTGAGGTCCTGCTTGTTCGTCTCCTTGATGAGCACGACGGTTTTCCGATTCACGAAGCGGCAAATGTCGTCAATGTGACCGTGCGTATCATCGCCCACTGGGCCATTGCGGAGCCACAGCACGTTGTTCGCGCCGAGATAGCTTTTGAGCGTCGCCTCAATTTCCTGCCGGCCCAGGCCCGGATTGCGCACCTGCACTTTGGGGTCGAGATAACACTCCTCGGTGGTCAGCACAGTGCCGCGGCCGTTCACCTCGATGCCCCCGCCTTCGATAACGAACGGCTTGCCGTCGTGCTCCGCGTGGAAAAGTTTTTTGCGTAGAATACGCGCCGCGGTCTCCGGCACTTTGCGATCTTTCTGCCAGTCATCATACTTGGCCCACGCGTTGAAGTGGAAGTGGACGATGGCAGTTTCTGTTGTTGCACGCCCGCCCTCACCCCGGCCCTCTCCCCCAGGGAGAGGGAGAATCGGCGTCAGGCGGCCGGACTTGCTGGCGCTTTTGAATTTTCCAATTCGCGTGCGTTGCTGTTCCCCTCTCCCATCGGATGGGAGAGGGGTTAGGGGTGAGGGTAGGAGTCGCCTCACAAAGATCGGTCCGGTGTCGCGCGTCCAGCCGCGGTTTGTCGGGTGAACAACGAACTGGATGTTTTTCAGATTTGCACCAGCTTGCTTGAGATACCTCCGCGCGAGTTTTGCCTCGGCTTTGTGGCGGACGAGGATGCGGACGATCTCACCGGCCGCAATCTTGCGCACCATTTCACCGTAAACCCAGCGGATCGTATCCAGCTTGCCGGGCCAGTCGGTGCTGTTATGCGGCCAGCCCAGCCAAGTGGCCTCATGCTTTTCCCATTCCGCCGGCATTGCGTAGCCGAGTTCGGCGGGTGTGGGTTGTGCCGTTGTCGAGGGCTTGGCCATAAAACAATATCGCGAAGGCTGGGAAGGAGGCAAGACGCCGCCTTTGATTCAGCTGTCAAAAATGCCGCGCAGGAATTTGCAGTTGGCCTGGTAGCTTTCCAGCACTTGCCCACCGCGAGGCACGGCGCCTTCGATTTGGATCCAGCCGCGGTAGCCGATGGCGTCGAGCGCTTCACGCACTTTCTGGAAATCCACCTTGCCCTTGCCCAGCAGCGTCCCATTTTCCTTCGCGTGAAACTCGCAGATGCGCTTGCCCAGTTTGCGAATCTCGGCGTAGATGTCGTAGCCCCGGTCCGTGGAATTGCACACGTCGTAATAGACCTGCACCGCCGGCGAGCCGACGCGCTCCAGGATGTCGAGATGCTCCGCCGCGCTGAGCCAGCTTTCGATGCCGAGAATAACGCCCGCGTTCTCGGCTTTGGGCGCGACGGCTTTGAGGCGCTTCACGACTTCATCCGTGCCGGCCTGATCCCCTTTCAAATCGCCCTGGCTGAAAAAGGCCAAAAGCACGACGCGCACGCCGAGCGCCTCACAGACGTCAATGCAATCGCTCACCCATGCAATCGTCCGCGGGTCGCTTTTGTAAGGCACATTGTTCATCTCGCCGATGGCCAGCGAGGCGATTTCCAGGCCGGCTTTCTTCGCCGCGTCCTTGTATTGCTGTTGCACGTCGGCTTTGCGCAGGCGCATTTCGTTCGCCGCTGTGCCGAGACTCACCTGCACGCCGTCCAAGCCGATTTGCTTTGCGACCTCAAACGCCGCCGGGTCGCCCAGCTTGCCGATGGACCAATCGCACGCGCCGATGCGAAAGCGGCGTTTTTCCGCAGCGGCGAAAAGTGGAGCAAGCTGCGGCGCAAACGTCAATGCGGCCAGCGCGCCGGTGGACCGGCGAATCATCGCGCGGCGGGAAAGCTTCAGTGTTTGCGTTGGCATAAGCCCTATTCGTTGCTCAGCGAAGCGTGAATCAAGCTGGCGAAAACCGTCGCCCGAACGAGCTGAGGCAGCGGGAGGCCTTTCGGGAAGCTCGTCGTTCTCATAAATCGTTCCATACCGAGGTTAGCGGCCCGAAAGTCGTTGAGCAATCTTTTCGAGCAACCCTCGATGCCGGTTCACACAGGGTTCAATATTCGTTCGGGTCTCGTTTTTCTGCGAAGCATTACGAGACTTGTCGCGGCGAGTGGCGGTGATAGATTGTTGAAGCGATGAGCACGAGCGACAAACCGTTCCGCATGGTTACCTGTGACTGGTGCGACACGAAGGTTTTCATTCCCGGCGACCTCCCGCCGCTGGCCACGACGCCTTGCAAAAAGTGCGGCCATCCCATCATGATGCCCATGCGGCTCCGCCAATTCGAGTTGCGCAGCGTGATCGCCTCCGGCGGCAATGGCACGGTCTATCGGGCTTGGGACGAAGTGCTGAATCGTTTGGTCGCCGTCAAGCTGGTCAAGAAGGAGTTGATGAGCGACGAGGCGGCGATGGAGGCTTTTTACCGGGAAGCGCGGGCCTGCGCGCGCCTCAACCATACCAACATCATCCACATCTATACCTTTGATGAATTCGAGGAGCAGGCGTACCTCGTGATGGAACTGGCCGATCACGGCAGCCTGGACACGCGCATCGAAAAACAGCAGCGCGTGCAGGAACTGATCGTGTTGGACATCGGCTTCAAAATCGCCGACGCGCTCAACATGGCGCTCAAGCACGACCTGCTCCATCGCGATATCAAGCCGGGCAACATCCTCTTTAACAGCGATGATGAACCGAAGCTGGTGGATTTTGGCCTGGCGCGGAGCGTTGACGCCGAGCCGGAGTCCGCGACGGTAACGGAGGGAACGCCCTATTACGTCGCGCCCGAGAAAATCAAACGCGAGAAGGAGACCTTTCTCTCCGACATGTACAGCCTCGGTGCCACGCTGTATCACGCGTTGACGGGCCACGTGCCGTTTGAGGCGCCGACCGTGGAAGAACTGGTGGCGGCGCACGTTCACACACCGCTTACCCCGCCCAACATGGTTGTGACGGACATCACTCAACCCACCAGTGACGCGCTTGTTAAAGTGATGTCGAAGAACCCGGCTGACCGTTTCCTAAGCTACGATGAATTCCGGATGGCGTTGGAGGCAGCGCGAACGCAATTGCTCATCCAACAATTTGCCGAAGCCGACCAGGCCCGGCCCAAGAGCAAGACCAGTTGGTGGCGCCGTTGAGCGCGGCCAAAACAAAAAGGCAGGCGCTCGCCTGCCCTGAAGTCTGGTTAACCGGTCTGACTATTCCTTCTTCTTTTTCTTCTTCTCGCCTTCGGGCACGGGGCCTAACCGCAGCGACAGCGCGGTGAGCTTGCCATCCGCTTCCTTGTACGAGCCGCCGACCTCGTCGCCCACGACGGCATCGGCGAGCGTGGCCGGGTTGCCGTCCTTCCTGATCCGGGTCTCGTCCGTGATCTGGAACGTGCGTTCGCCGACCTTCACGGTTTTGGCGGTCGTGCTAACCGCGTCAATCTTGCCGCGGAAGGGAAGTCCACCCTTCCTGTCAGTTTTCTTTTCACCGGCGGCATCGTCTTTCTTTTTTTCCTGCGCGAAGCCCTGCGTCGGCGCGAGCGCAACGGCAGCGGCCAGCAGGCTGCATACGGCTAACTTGAGAACAGTTTTCTTCATAACGATTAATGGGTTTACGGCTGTTTGGAACGACGAAACACTGCTACCACATCATCCCGGACAGGCAAGTTATTTCTGGAAATTACTGGCGATTGACGTCGTTCGAAGGTGAGGGCAAGTGCGGCGCAGCTATTTTTCCACCGGTTTGCCGGCTGTCTCCCAGCCCCGGAAGCCGGCGGGCAGGTCAGTCACTGACTGAAACCCCGCGCGCTTCATTTTCTCAGAGGCCCGCGCGCTGCGGCCGCCCGCTGCGCAATGCACGAGGTAGGTTTTCGTCTTGTCGAGCTTCGCCAGCTTTTCGTCAAAGTCAGCGGAGTTAAGGTTGAGGTTTGTCGCGCCGGGAATGTGGCCGGCGGTGAATTCCTTTTCCGTGCGCACGTCGAGGACGACGTTGGTTTTGGCCTGCCAGAGCTTTTCAAACTCGTCCACGCTCACGCGGCGGACGGCATTGGTTTCCCCCGGCGCGGCGCTCAGCGACAAACCGCCAATGGCCAAAGCCAATCCACAGATTCCCAAACAGATTCTTTTCACAGGCGTCCCACGGGTTTGATGGTTGAGGGTTGAAAAAGAGTTGGCTGGCGGGTTTGGACCCTGCCACAAGGCGGGGGATGAAAAAACAAACACAACGCAAGCCAGCCCGGGGAAAGCTCTCGCTCCTGCGGCAACTCTGCAATCTTATTCCCCATCATCTGGTGCCGCAGTTGGCGCGCACGCACACCGTGCAGGAAAAAAGTCGCACCTTCCTGCCCTGGAGTCATGTGGTCAGCCTGATCTATGCCCCACTCACGCACGCCCTGAGTCTCAACGACGTGGGCGATGCCTTGCGGTTGCACGCGGGGCCGTTGTCGGCGATTCGCGGCGCGACCCCGCCGA
>CAZNOE010000264.1:0-7820 GCA_964574525.1 uncultured Bifidobacteriaceae bacterium | reverse complement strand
TCATTTTTTCGACGCACATTCTCGAAGAAGTGGACGCCGCCTGTTCGCGGGCCATCATCATTGACCGCGGGAAGATCGTGGCCAATGGCACTCCCCAGGAGTTGCGGCGCAAGTCTGAGTGGGCCGGCGCGGTGACCTTGCGCGTCAAAGGCGTCGCGAGCGCGGCGGTTTCGGCGAAGCTGTATCAAGTGCCATCGGTCAATCGTGTCACCGTGGTTTCGGAAAAGGACGGGCACGTCACGGTATCGGTGTTCCCAAAACCGAGTGCGGTCGCGAACGGCGGATTGGCCCGTGCCGTCGGCGAAGCGGCGCACGGCTGGCAGATCGAACAACTGCAAACTGAAGAAGGCAGATTGGACGAAGTTTTCCGTAGCATCACGATGCCGGACACGGTGAAGGAGGAGGCGAAGTGAACACGTGGGCCAACATCAAGACCATCACGAAGCGCGAACTGGGCGCGTATTTTACGTCGCCCCTGGCGTTCGTGTTCATCGTCATTTTCCTGCTGCTGTGCGGATTCTTCACGTTCATGATCGGCGGGTTTTTCGAGCGCGGTGAAGCGTCGCTCGTAAGGCCGTTCTTCGACTGGCATCCTTGGTTTTACCTTTTTCTCGTGCCCGCTGTCGGAATGCGGCTTTGGGCGGAGGAGCGGCGCGTGGGCACGCTCGAATTGTTGCTGACGATGCCGATCACGGCATGGCAGGCGATCGTTGGAAAATTTCTGGCGTCGTGGCTCTTCCTCGCGCTGGCGCTGGTGCTGACGTTTCCGGTCGTCATCACGGTCAACTATCTCGGCACTCCCGACAACGGCGTGATTCTGAGTGGCTACATCGGGAGTTGGCTGATGGCCGGCGCATATCTGGCGGTCAGTTGCATCACCTCAGCCATGACTCGCACGCAAGTCGTGAGCTTCATCATTTCCGTCGTGGTTTGTCTGTTCCTGATTCTGGCTGGCTTCCCGCCGGTCGTGAAAGTGTTGGAAGGCTGGGCCAGCCCGTGGCTGGTGGACGCGATCACGTCCTTCAGCGTCATCACGCATTTCGAGGGTTTCCAAAAAGGCGTGCTGGATTCGCGCGACGTGATTTTCTTCCTCTCGATCATCGGGTTCTCGCTGTTCACGACCAGTGTCATCCTGCGCGGGCATCGGGCAGGATGAAGAAGAGCGGAGTATGAAACGAAAATTGTTGCTCAATAAAATGTCTGATGAACCCACCCCCAACCCCTCCAAGGAGGGGAGCAGGCCAGCGGGTGCGCAAACAGAGTTCCCCTCCTGGGAGGGGTCAGGGGTGGGTTCGTTCGTTCTGGCAACCAGAGATTAACGTCTCATGCAAAAAAAATCTCTCGAAACCATTCTCTACTCAACCATCGGCGTCGCGGCGATGGCGCTGATTCTCATTGGCGTCAACGTCATCACGTCCGCCGCGCGCCAGCGCGTGGATTTGACGAAAGAAAAAGCCTACACGCTTTCGCAGGGCACGCGCGCGATTCTGGCCAAGCTCGATACGCCGGTCAAAATTCGCTTCTACTTCACCCAAAGCCAGGTCTCCACGCCCGAAACAGTTTTCCTGAAAAAATACGCGAGGAGCGTTGAGGACCTGCTGGCGGAATACAAACAAGCCTCCAAAGGCAAAGTCATCGTCGAGAAATACGACCCGCAGCCGGATTCGGACGCCGAGGATTCCGCGCGGCTCGATGGCATTGAAGGTCAGCAATTGTCCAGCGGCGAACAGGTCTATCTCGGTTTAGCCGTAAGCGTGCTGGATTCAAAGCAGGCGATTCCCTTCCTCGCGCCCAATCGTGAGCGCATGTTGGAGTACGATCTTTCGCGGGCGATCACGCGCGTCGTTACGCCGGACAAACCGATCGTGGGCGTAATGAGTTCGCTGCCGATCTTCGGCATGCCGTCGAACCCGATGATGGCGCAGATGGGCCAGCGCGGCCAGGACCCCTGGGCGCTCGTCACTGAACTGAAAAATGATTTCACGGTGAAGAATGTCCCGATGGAGAGCGACAAGATTGATGACGACATCAAAGTGCTGCTCGTCATTCATCCGAAGGCGATTTCTGACAAAGCCCAGTTCGCGATTGACCAGTTCATCATGCGCGGCGGGAAGTTGATCGCATTCCTGGACGCACAATCGCTCGTGGATAGCCGCGGCCAGAATCCGATGATGGGCCAGATGGGCGGCGGCGGTTCGTCGTTGGACAAGCTGCTCAAGGCCTGGGGCATTCAGTTCGACACGGCGAAAGTGGTCGCCGACGTGAATTTCAAAATGCAACTCGGCGGCCGCGGCAACCAGCCTCAGGAAGCGCCCGCGTGGCTTTCCGTTACGAAGGACGGCATGAACACCAACGACATCGTCACCAGCCAGATTGACAACGTTTGGCTGCCGTGCGCTGGCGCGTTCACGGGCACACCGGCGTCCGGCCTCAAGGAAACTGTCCTGCTCAAGAGCACCACGGCTTCGCAACTCGTGGACGGCTTCATGGCCAGCATGGCGGGCGACAATATCCTCAAAGATTTCAAGCCGTCCGGCACCGAATACGCGCTGGCCATCCGCCTCAACGGCATATTCAAGAGCGCATTTCCCGCCGGCAAACCCGAGGAAAAAAAGGACGAGCCGAAGCCGGACGCCGACAACAAGCCTGATGAGAAACCAGCCGAAGCGAAGACTGACAATTCGTTGAAGGAAACGAAGGAAGACAACGTCGTCATCCTGGTCGGCGACGCGGACATGCTTTACGACAATTTCACGCTGCGCCAGATCCAGAGTCCGTTCGGAAACATGGCGATGGCGATGAATGCGAATCTCAACTTCGCGCAAAACGCCGTCGAGCAATTGTCCGGCGACAGCAACCTCATCGCGGTGCGCAGCCGCGCCGTGTTGAACCGGCCTTTCACCGTTGTGAAACGCATCGAGGCGCAGGCGAGTGACCGTTATCGCAACAAGATCAAGGAGCTTCAGGACGGCCTGCAGGAAGCGCAACAGCGGCTCAATGAATTGCAACAGAACAAGGAAAAAGGCCAGCGCTTCATCATCTCGCCCGAACAGCAGGCGGAGATCGAGAAATTTCGGAAGAAGGAAGCACAGGTGAAGTCCGAGCTCCGACAGGTGGAGAAGGACCGCAAGCGCGAAATTGACTCGCTGGAAACGCGCGTCAAAGGATGGAACATTGCGGCCATGCCATTGATCGTGTGCCTCTCCGGCATCGTACTGGCCGTTTACAAACGCAAACTCACGGCGGCGAAATGAATCGAAAACAATTTGTCATCCTGCTGGTTTTGGTGGCCGTCCTCGGCGGGGCGGCGTTGATGCTTTACAAGAAAGAGAACAAATCCTGGACGGGCGGGGGACAGACCGCCGGCAAGAAGCTGTTCGCCGACTTTCAAGTCAACGACGTCGCCCACATCGTTATCAAACAGGGCAACAATGAATTGAATCTCGTCAAGAAGGACGACCTGTGGCGCGTGCGCGAGCGCGGCGATTACGCGGCGAACTTTTCGGAGATCAGCGGTGTTCTCCTCAAGCTGCGCGATTTGAAAGTAGTGCAATCGGAAAAAGTCGGTCCGTCGCAATTGCCGCGTCTGGAACTCGCGGCGGGGCAGGGGACGAACAGCTCCACCGTTGTTGAATTGCGCGATAGCGGCGAGAGAGTCATCAAGTCCCTTTCCCTTGGCAAAAAGCACATGCGGAAATCCAACCGGCCCTCGCCCATGGGTGACATGGGTGATGAAGGCTGGCCCGACGGCCGTTATGTGATGCTTGGCGGTTCATCCGACAGCGTGGCGCTCATCTCTGAACCGCTGGCCAACATCGAGCCAAAGCCCGATCAGTGGCTGAACAAGGATTTCTTCAAAGTCGAGAACGTGCGCTCCGTGGCTGTCACGTTCCCGAACGCGACAAACTCTTGGAAGCTGGACCGCGAAACCGAATCCGGCGAATGGAAACTCTCGGACGCGAAACCGGAGGAGAAGCTCGACGCTGCGAAAGCTTCCGGAGTTTCCAATCCGCTTTCGTCGCCCAGCTTTGTGGACGTGATGATCGACGCGCCGCCCGAGCAAACCGGCTTGGACAAGCCCACGCTCATCGCACTGGAGACTTTCAACAGCTTCAGCTACACCGTGAAAGTCGGAACGAAGACGAACGACAACTATCCTTTCACGGTGTCCACTGCTGCGACGTTCCCCAAGGAGCGCACGCCGGGCAAAGACGAGAAGCCCGAGGACAAGGACAAACTCGACAAGGAATTCAAGGAGAAGCAAAAGAAACTCGAAGAAAAGCTGGCGGAGGAAAAGGCTTTCGAGAAATGGACCTATCTTGTCTCGGGCTGGACCGTGGATTCGCTGCTCAAAGAGCGCTCACAGCTTTTGACGGAGAAGAAGGAGGAAAAGAAGGACGAGGAAAAGGACAAGCCCGAAGCAAAGAACGGCGAACCAAAGCCGGACGACAAACCCGCCGACGCGAAGAAGGACGAGAATTGACCGGGCATTCATCCTCCGGTCGCGCGGTCTTCCGAAACAGGGGCAAGATCAGAAGCCATCGAGGAACTTTTTGATTCTCACATACGCTCTGGCGATCGCCCCCAGATAGAGCGATGCGAGGATGGCGATGATGGCAATGACACACAGAAGTTCCGTGAGAGACATCGCGCTCTTCCGGTTGGTTTCTTTCCGCATAATCAAATCCCACTGGGTGGCCCCGAACACTCGGGACTGTTCATCTCGTGTCTGACAAGGCTGGCAAATAATCCTCACGCTGGTCTGGCGCGGGCGCAGAAGGGGGGCATCCTCCGCTTGGCCTTCTGCAGCGTCCTGCGGCCGCTAATCTCGTCAGAAGTCACCTATCATCAGTTCACCACCAGTCATTACTTGCCAAGATTGTTACTCGAATCTACTTTTCGGCGGCTTATGGAAAATGTTGTCATCATTGGCTCGGGTTGCGCCGGTTGGACCGCAGCGCTCTACGCGGCGCGCGCGAACTTGTGGCCCCTGGTTCTCACGGGCAGGCAGCCCGGCGGATTGCTTACCACCACCACCATCGTGGAGAATTATCCGGGCTTCCCCGAAGGGGTGGATGGTTACGAATTGATGACGCGGATGCAGAAGCAGGCCGAGCGGTTCGGAGCGCGGGCGCAGTTCGGCACGCTCGAAGCCGCGGATTTGTCCAAGCGGCCTTTCGCGCTCACGGTTGACGGTGAGCGTGTGGATACGCAAACACTGATCATCGCCACGGGCGCGAGTCACCGGCATCTTGGTTTGGAAGGGGAGCACAAGCTGGAGAACAAAGGCGTGACTTACTGCGCGACGTGCGACGGCGCGCTGCCGATGTTCCGCAATCAGCCACTCGTCGTTGTGGGCGGTGGCGATTCGGCATGCGAAGAGGCGCTTTATCTTACGCGCTTTGGCTCGGTGGTTTATCTCATTCACCGTCGCGAGGCATTGCGCGCATCCAAGATTATGGCCGCGCGCGCGCTGTTCAATCCAAAGATCAAACCCGTTTGGGATTCGGTGGTGACCGACGTGCTGGACGTGAAGCAGGACAAGGTGACCGGCGTGCGCGTCAAGAACTTGAAGACGAACGCGGAGAGCGTGATCGAGTGCGCCGGCCTCTTCGTTGCCATTGGCCACATTCCCAACACGCAGATTTTCAAGGGTGTGATCAACCTGGACGAGAACGGTTACATCATTCCCAAGAATGGCGCATCCACAAATGTAACGGGCGTTTTCGTCGCCGGTGATTGTGCCGACCACGTTTATCGTCAGGCGGTGACCGCCGCCGGGATGGGCTGCGCGGCGGCGATTGAGGCCGAGCGGTATCTGGCGGCGCTCAATCAGTGAACGCAGGTAAACGCGGAGGAAAGGACGAACCCACCCCTGACCCCTCCCAGGAGGGGAATTCCGCCCGACGCGCGCTTACGCAGTTCCCCTCCTGGGAGGGGTCAGGGGTGGGTCCAGATCGCGACACCTGCGGCTGCTACAGAATGAGCTTATATCCCACGCCGTGAACGGTGAGCAGATGTTTTGGTTCACCGCCGTTATCCCCCAGCTTTTTCCGCAATTGCACGATCACCTGATCGAGCGTGCGCGTCGTGCCGTAGTAGTTGTAGCCCCAAACCTCGTTCAGCAATCGGTCGCGCGACAGGACTTCGCCCGCGTGAGCGCGGAAAAGTTGCAGCAGCTTCAGTTCTTTGGCCGTAAGCTCCTCGATAGCTTTCCCACGCTTGAGTTGAAATGTCTTGGGATCAATCGTCGCCGTGCCGATCTCGAAAGCGGTTTCTGAGGTTGGCGCGCTTGCGGTTGTGGCTCCACGCCGCAACAGGGCGTGAATCCGCGCCAACAGTTCCCGCACTCCGAACGGTTTCGTCACGTAATCGTCCGCGCCCAGATCCAGGCCCACCACCTTGTCAATTTCCTGCCCTTTGGCCGTCAGCATCAGGATTGGCGTCGCGATTTTCTTTGCGCGAAGTTGTTTGCAGATGTCGAAGCCGCTCAGGCCCGGCAGCATCACATCCAACACAACGAGAGCAGGCCGATTCTTTGTGACTGCTTCAACGGCGCGGTCGCCACGATTGCAGGCCATCACCTCGAATCCGTCGCTTTTCAACACCTCCTCCAAACCAAGCAGGATGTGTGGATCGTCTTCGACCACCAATATTCTCGTTTTCATAAAATCAACCCCTCACCCGTCCTGCGGACACCCTCTCCCCATCGGATGGGGAGAGGGGAGGGGTGAGGGGCAACCGTAGCGCAAAACAACTTCCGCCGCCTTCGCGCCGTTCGTAAACGACGTCGCCGCCGTGCGCGCGGGCGATCTGCCGGGCGAGCGTCAGTCCGAGGCCCGAACCCTGGATGCCGCTGCTCAAGGAATCGTGTGCGCGATAAAACTGCTCGAAGATTTTTTCTTCCGAACCGGCGGGCACGCCCAGCCCGCGATCAAGCACGCGCACTTCGACGAAGCCCGCGTTTGGAGCGCCGGTCTCCGACCCGGCCCGTTGGAGTTCAGGCTTTAGCCTGTCCGGGGGACAAGCTGAAGCTTGGACTCCAACACCAGCGCGCCGGGTCGGAGACCGGCGCTCCGATGTTTCCAGCACAATCTCCTTCCGGCTGTCCGAATATTTCTCCGCGTTGGAAAGCAGATTCACGATGACTTGTGCAAGGGCATCGGTGTCCCCGCGCACGGCCAGGGGATGTTCCGGAAGCAAACAGTCGAATTTGAAACCATTGTTCTCCAGGTGGGGCCGATATGTCTCGGCTGTGTCGCGTGCGACGAAGACGAGATCGCAATCGTGGAAATTGTATTTCTTCTCGCCACTCTCCAGGCGGGAGAAGTCGAGCACGTTGTTGATAAGCCGCGTCAATCGCGCCGTTTCCGCGGTTATGATGTTCAGATAGGAGCGCTGCTTGCCGGGGTCGTTAACACGGCCTTCGGCGAGCAATTCGGAAAACATGCGGATGGAAGTGAGCGGCGTTTTCAATTCATGTGAAACGTTGCTGACGAAATCGGTTTTCTGCCGGGCAAGCGTCAATTGCCGGTTGAGCTCATTGGCGATCAACCATCCTCCGACACCGATCGCGACGACGAGCACGAGGATCAATAGGCCGAGCGTGAGCTGGATCGTGCGTGCTGTTTGCTTGAGTATGTCTGGATTTCGCAAATAGGCCGCGACTTCCCAGTGTGGCAGGGCCTCACCGATTTCGGTGGCAACGAACGGGCGCTTCCAATCGGCTTGGAAGAGGGTGTTTGGAATTGACCGTGCGACTGGTTTGGCGTTGTCATCGAGCACGACCAGACAAACCTCTTCAGGCACGGTCGTCTCCG
>CAZNOE010000263.1:6683-7828 GCA_964574525.1 uncultured Bifidobacteriaceae bacterium | reverse complement strand
AAGGACGCCGTCAACCTCAACAACCTCGACGACTGGAAGGAATTCCACGAAGCGGTGTTGAAGTAAGCAGGCCACCGTTTGATCACCAGCCGGTGCGGAATTTTCTGCGCCGGCTTTTCTTTTCACACTCGACCATTTGGCACTCGTGTAACTCCTCGCTCCGGCGCGGCGACGCGCGTAATACTTGCGGTTTGCAATCGCCGGCTTCGCCGGTAAGTTCATTTCGTGAACAATGAATTCTCCATTGCCGCGCACTGGCCGGGGGGCTTTGACGAAAGCGGTTTGCAACGGTGGGCGGAGGATTTACGCGGACAGTTGCGCGCGCCACAGGTTTCGCTGGGGCTGGTTTTCACGTCGCCGAAATTTTTCCCGCACGCGCAGCAGGTGCTGGAGACGCTGCGAGTCCACGCGCAGATCCCATTGCTGGCGGGTTGCTCGAGCGGCAGCTTGATCGTCGGCGGGAAAGAAATTGAAGAAAACGCCGGTCTGGTCCTGGCGCTGTATGCGCTGCCCGGCGCGCAGTTGCAGGGATTTCATTTCGTGCAGGAGCAGGTCGAGGAAGCGAACGGGCCGGGCTACTGGAGACTCGAGACGGGCATTGAGCCGGAGCGGACCAACGGCTGGCTTACGTTCGCCGACCCCTTTCATCTCGACGCGGAGGCGTGGATGCGCTCATGGAACGAAGCTTACGCGCCATTGCCGGTCCTCGGCGGATTGGCCAGCGGTGATTCCAGCGAGCAACGCACGCAGGTCTATCTGAACGGCGACGTGTTCGAAGAAGGCGGCGTGGCGATTTCAGTCGGTGGAGATGTAAAATTGCTGGGCGTCATCTCCCAGGGCTGCACGCCTATCGGCGAAACCTGGACGCTGACGCGCGTTGAACAGAATTTGATCCACGAGATCGGCAACCGGCCCGCCTACGAGGTGCTGGCCGAGACGGTCAACAAATTATCCGCCGAAGATCAACGCAAGACGCGCGGCAATCTGTTCATCGGCCTGGTCGTCAATGAATACCTCGATGAATTCCATCGCGGCGACTTTCTCGTGCGCAATCTGCTGGGCGGCGATCCTAGTTCCGGCGTGCTCGCGGTCGGCGCCATGCCGCGCGCGGGTCAAACCGTCCAGTTCCAACGACGCGACGCCGC
>CAZNOE010000263.1:0-6583 GCA_964574525.1 uncultured Bifidobacteriaceae bacterium | reverse complement strand
CGGATTTCGCGGATTTTCGCGAATTGATTCTGAATCCGGTCAATCCGTGAAATTCGCGTCACGTCTTTTCCCTGGCCGCTGGTCAGTGCGAAATGTCTCTTTGCGAGAAGAGGAGATAGGCGACGGTGAAGCCGCTCATGGCAATCGCCCAGAGCACGAGGATATTTTCCACCGGCAAGGCAGTGCCCATCACCAGGTCGAACGGAATGAAATACCGAAAAGGCGACAACCAGGCAAACCGCTCGGCTGGCGGCCACATACGTCCAGTCAAGTCCAGCAGCAATGCGGCCAGCGCGAGCAGACCAGTTGTCGCACTTGCCACGCTGCGGCGGCAAGCGGCGCCGAATGCCATGGCGATGCCGCTCCAGCAGAGCATCAGCAGGCCGAGGTTCAGCGCCAGCGAGCCGATCATGATTGGCGAGGGCCACTGCGCATCTTCGGGGGCAAGCGTTGCAAGGCCAGCCCATGTGCCAGCCATCATCAGCGCCAACATCATCAAGGTCGAGAGCAGCACTAGAGCAATGGTTCGCGTAATGATCCAATGGCGACGCAGCGGACGCGCCAGGATCAAATCCGCGAAACCGGTTTCGACTTCGGAGGCAGGCACCGTTGCCAGCGCAATGATCAGCGCCAGCAGAGCGGCGACGATCGCCAGATCAAAATAGCCAAGACAAACAATGCCGCCGAACGACATAACGCTGGCCAGCGAAGGGCCGAGGATCGCGCGCACGAAGGGTGGCAGCAGCGAAGCGAGTTGGTCAAATTCAGTCGGGCGAATCGAGCGTGCAATCAGAACCAACAGCACCTGAAACGCCGCGAGCAACAGCCCCGTCGCGATAAGCAACGTCCGGGCGCGCTTGAGCGAGAGCGAGAGCAATAAAATTGGACCCGTCATGGCGTGCCCTCGCGATAGTATTTCAGAATGACGTCCTCCAAACGGCCCTCTTGCACTTCCAGGTCTGCTACGGGCAGCCGGGCAAGAATCGCGAGAAAAGGACCGAGCGGCCCGACAACATTCAGGTGCCAGGTGCGAGGAGAGATTTCAACGAACTCATGGCCCGGAGGAAGATTCGGCGGGACGCGCACGTCATCGGTGAAAAAAACGCGCACGCGGCGGGGGGCCAGTCGGCGGCTTGCTTCCATGTTGGAGAGCAAGACCAGCTCGCCTTTGCGCAAGAGCGCAATTCGGTCGCAAACGCGCTCGACTTCCGAGAGTACGTGGGACGACATGAAAACAGTCCTGCCCCTGTGTTTCACGTCCTTGAGCAGCGCGTAAAATGACTCCTGCATGAGCGGATCGAGGCCCTCGGTCGGCTCGTCCAGGATGAGCAGCGGCGGGTCGGCTTGGAACGCCTGAATGAGTCCGAGCTTGCGCTTCATGCCGGTGCTGTATTGGCGCAGCTTGCGACGCAGGTCGCTGTGCGGCAGTTCCAATCGGTCAAAAAGTTCCTGGCGCCGGCGTTTGTCCACCGGCTGCCGGGTGATGCCCGCGAGGAAATCGAGAACTTCGAGACCGGTCAGGTCGGGATAGAGACCCAATTCACCGGGCAGATAACCAACTCGCGCCCGGGCGGCAAGACCTTCCGCCCAGCAGTCGTGACCGAAGATAAATGCCTTTCCGCTGGTGGGCCGCAGCAAATCTAACAGGAGACGTATGGCGGTCGTCTTGCCTGCGCCGTTCAGACCGAGAAAGCCGAGGACCTCGCCCTGGACGACGTCCAGATTGAGATCGTTCAGGGCGGTGAGCGGTCCGTATCGTTTCGTGAGGCCACGAATCGAAATGGCGGGTGGTAGCGCGCCGGTCGAGGTCACACGTGGATTCCAGAAGGCGGCTGAAGGTAATTAATACGCGCGCGCCGACGCCTGGGGATTTGCTTTTTTAGCACAGCCGTGAGGTTAGCGGCGTGAAGGGATTCCGAGAAGAAAAAAGGCTGCCGGCAATGAAAGGGCTTCACCACCGCGCTTTCGCATCACGGGATGTTCCCCGTCAAGAAATCAAGAGCAGTGCGCTTCAGACCCCTTCACCAAACAGATTCGCCAGCCGGGCGGCAAGTTTGCGCCGCGCCACCGAGTAGGAGAAGTATTTCAGGCCGAGCTTGTAGTTGGTTTCCGCCCATTCGGCGCGGATGACTTTGTCGCTGAGCACCTGGCGTGTCTTTTCAACGACCTCATTGGTGACGAGTTGCGACATTTCCATGGTCTTGAAACCGAGCGGGTTGATGTCGCGCGCGTAAACGGCATACGTGTTCACGACGACGGGCTTGCGGAAATAGACCGCTTCCAGAAACGCGTTGCCGAAGCCTTCGTAGAAACTGGGATACGTCACCAGATCGGCATGGGGATAAATGTCGAAGAGCGAATAAACTTTTTGGCCGGCGGGATTCACGCCCCGCACTTCTCCCACGCGGTCGTAGATGAACCGCACGTCAATCTTCGCGTCCTCAATGCGCTCCCGCAACAACTGCATGTAAGCGCCGCCTTCATCACCGCCGGGATGCGAAATGACCAGCTTGGCGCGCGGGTTGTTGAGCCGGCGGACCAGTTCGATGGCGTGTTCGATGCCTTTGCGCGCGACCACGCGCGTGGGCTGCAGAATGAACCAGTCGTCGTCGCGCAACCCGATTTCCCGGCGCAAATCGCCGTTGTAATCATCAAGACCCGGCGGCGGCGTTTCGTAATCCAGCACGTTGGGAATGATGGCGGCGGGAACGCCGAAGCGCCGGGCGAGTTCCTTTTGCGCCATTGAATTGATGACGACGTGTTCCATGCCGAACAGGGCGGGCGGGAAGGCGGCTTGCAGGTAATCGTTTACGCCGTTGAGCGTGAATCGTTCGCGCTCCCAAAAAAAATCGTGGTGATGCGCAATGACCGGCAGCGTGGTCTCCGCAATCACCTCGGTCATGGCCAGTCCGAAGGGCACGTGCATCGGAATGGTCAGGATGTTTTCGGGGATGAGCACTTCGAGCCGGAATTTTTCAATGAACTGGTAAAGCTCGTCTTTGAGCCGTTCCTTCAGCGATTGAATTTCATTGGTGATGGCACGCGAGCGGACGTGCACGCCATAGAGTCTCTCCTGCAACGCCGCGACTTCCGGATGATTGAAATAGGCCAGCACCGACTCGTGGCTGACCTCGCGCGGTGTGTCCAACAAACCGGCCATCCAGTAGCACGTGTGGCCCATGCCGCTGAGAATCTGCGCCCACTTGCGCGCTTCCAGCGTGACGCCGTCCGTGCCGTAAAAGCGCGTTGAAATGAAACCGATGCGCTTGGGCGCACCGGAGGTAAGGAGGGGTGTGCTCATGTGGGAGAATGCCAAAGGCGGCGCGTGTTCAACGCATTGATGCGCGGTATTCAGCAACGGCTCGCACGGCTTGCCGCAGCTTGCGTCGTCTCCGTTTCTCACTTACCGGCGGGCCACCAGCAGACCAATCAGCAGCCCGAGGCCGAACGCCACACCGATGGATTCATACGGATGTTCGCGGATCACATGGTCCGTGGCCTTGGCCGCTTCCAGGGTCTTGTCCTGGAGTTTCTCGCACGTCTCTCTGGCGGATTCCATCGCCGACGCCAGGCGGCTGCGCACTTCCTTTACCTTGTCACCGGCTTCGCCCGCGGTGGCCTTCAGCAAGTCTTCCGCATCGCGCATGACCAATTTAAGGTCGCCGGCCAGTCTTCGATTCGCATCATGTATTGTCATGGTTGTTATGTCCTTTTCATCTTCTGGTTGGTTTCGAGAGTCCCGCTGCCCGCTGCAGCGTTGCCTGACATATTCACTCTAATACAAGTCCGCAAATTGCGCAGGGATTTTTTCCCCTTCGGCCTTCCAAAAAGAGCAGGCCGAGGGATGAAGATTTGAAAACTCCCGCGAGTTCACGCAAAATGGAAATGAGAATTGTGCAAAGGGTGAAGCGATTGCGCCCGCGTAATCATGGTTGAACATTCCTTGGCTTTCGGGTATCAATAACTGGCGTGCGGTCTTTACGAAACATTTTGGTTGTTCTGGTAGCGGTCGCCTGGCTGCCGATGACCGTGCACTGCCGGTTGGAATCCATTCCCGGCCTCGAATTTCTCGCCTGCGAATCCGACAACAACTCCGACGGCAAACAGCGTTCTGATTGCGGCGACACTGGATGCTGTTCAGCAGAGCATTCCCAATACAAAACCGAGCGACACCAGCTCAAGCGTCCGTCCCCCGACTTCTTGCTGCTTGCTTCTGTGCCAGTGGTGGATTTGGCAAAGGCTTTGCCCCCTGAAGTCACAGTGGGTGTTCTGACCGCCGCACCGCCGGAGTTGTCCACGACCTGGCATTTCATTTGTCGCACGGCACTTCCTGTCCGTGCTCCTTCCCTCGCTTCGTAAGTAGTCCTCGTCTTCGAGGACTTTCCCCGCTTGGTCAGGCGCATTGTCGCGCCTGTGAATCTCGTTTCGTCGTGTCCGTGTAGTGACCGTTTGGAATTTATGAAGCAATCAAGTCTCTTGAAATGGTGTCGGCCATTCGCTGTGGCGGCACTGACAGTGACACTTGCCGCGCCCGGTGCGCGAGGGCAGGAAGCGGTTTCGGCCAGTGTCAGCACCAATCTCTCCCTCACGCTGGATGCGCTCGTGACCGAGGCGCTCGAGAAAAACCCTGAACTCAGGTTTTACGAGGCCGAAATCGCCGCGGCGAAAGGTGGGCGCAAGACCGCCGGGTTGCTCGCCAATCCTGAATTGAGTGGCGGCGTGGGCAACAAAACGGTGCGCGGCGGCGGCTTGAGCGCTGAGGGCGTCGCGTGGTCCGTGTCCGTGATGCAGCCGTTCGAGTGGCCGGGGCGCATCGGACTCCGCAAGGCCATTGCCAACCGTGAGATTGACCTGGCCGAACTTGGCTACGAACGGTTCAAGCTCGCACTCGCCGGGCGCGTGCGGACGCTGGCCTACGGTTTGTTCGCCGCGCAGGGGAAAGCGGCGGCGGCGCGCGAAGTGGCCGAACGGTTTGCGGCATTGCGCGAAGTGCTGGTGCAACGCGACCCCGCCGGACTGACACCGCTGCTCGAAACGCGCGTTATCGAGGCCACGGAACTCACGATGCAACGCAAGGCGAGCGATGCGACGCTCGCGACGCAAGCCGCATCGCTTGAATTGAATCAACTGCGCGGCGGCCCTCCGGATACCCGGCTGGCGGTGAGCCATGCGCATCTGGCCTTCCGTCCGGCGGAAAGCTTGGAAATGCTCACGGCCCTCGCGCGCACGAACAACTTCGAGTTGCGTCTGCGCGCCGTGGAATTGGCGCAGCAGGGCTTTCGCGTTGACCTGGCGAAGAACGAACGGTTTCCGCCCATCGCTGTCGGCCCGACCATTTCCGAGGAACGCGCCGGGGATCGCGAGCGGATCATTGGCGTGGGTGTTTCACTCCCGTTGCCGTTGTGGAATCGGAACAAGGGAAACATCGAAACGGCCGCGGCGCGGCAGATGCAGGCCGTTGCCTCGCTCAATGTCACCACACGCGAGATCGAGCGCAAGGTTGTCGAAGCCGCGCTGACCTACGAGACGAAGTTACGCGAGATGGCAAAGTGGCGGCCCGATTCCGTGGAACATTTCCGCGAGGCGGCGGACCTGGCCGACCGGCATTACCGCTTGGGGGCTGTGCCGATTTCCACCTACGTCGAGTTGCAGAAGCAATATCTCGAAGCGGTGGAAAGTCTGCTGGACACGAAGAAGGAGGCGCTTGAGGCCGCGCAAAATCTCGAATTGCTCACCGGCCTGACGCCATCGTTGGTGAACATGAAGGAGGAACAGCGATGAGATCCGGAATCCGAAATCCGAAATGTGCGAGGGTTCAGAGCCTCCTTGCGTCGGCTGCTACTGTCGTCATTGGCCTGGCTCTGATGGGCTGCGGACATGAGCAAGGCGACAACCACGCGCACGAGTCAGGTGAAGCGGCGTCCGGCGTCACCTTCAACGCGAAGAAGGGCCTGCTCGTTCCACCCGCGCCGGCGAAGTTCATCGGTCTCCAAGTGGCCGATGTGGAGGAACGAAAGATTGCGTCTGCGTTTCAATTTTCTGCGCAAGTCTATCGTGCGGCGGCCGAGGCGCGGTTTGCTTCGCTGCAACCGGGCGGTACGTCCACGGCACTGGCCAGCGGCAATGTCAGTCCGACGGACGCAGTCAAGTTGAGTGAAGAACAAAGCGTCTCTGTGCAAGGCGCAGAGGGCGGAGTCGCGTTGCCAGGGCGGATCGTCACGCTGAAGCGCGATCTGGAGAAAGCCAGCGGGCAAGTGGAAGTGTTGCTCGCCATTGCCGACGCGCAACAACCGCTCTCGGCGGGCGCGTTTGTCTCGGTGACCGTTCCGCTCGGCGGCGAAAAGAGCGTGGTGAGCGTGCCGCGCTCGGCCGTCTTCCGCACGACGGAAGGCGATTTCGTTTACACCGTGAGCGGGGATCATTTCATGCGCGCATTGGTCAAGCTTGGTGTCATCAATCACGAGTTCGCGGAAGTCACCGACGGACTTTACGCGGGCGACCAGATTGTCGTTCAACCGGTGATGACACTTTGGATGGCGGAACTGCAATCCCTGCGCGGCGGCAAGGCGTGCGCCGATGGACA
>CAZNOE010000262.1:0-7840 GCA_964574525.1 uncultured Bifidobacteriaceae bacterium | reverse complement strand
CATGCTGCCTCAGCGCTCCCGCTGTGGACATCGTTTCCGTGTTCGCGTTTAATAGCGACACACATGCTTTCAACTCCGGGAATGGTACTTTCTTTAGCGGTAATTCGCTGACGGTGGCGCAAAACGCCACGACCATCTTCTCTCCGAATCCCTACACAGTTCCACAGTTGGGGCCTTCCCTGACGGGTGCGCCGGTTTACGCCTACAGCGACCGCGCACACGTGTGGACCGGATTTGGCACTGCACTGGGCGCAGCCCCGAACACTACCAACTTTCCGAGCTACTTGCTGGGCGCGGACTACGTGATGACAATGAATGATAATCGGAACAACCTTCCACCAATTCCCTTGCAGATCATCATTCAAACGACCGGTCCAGGGACGGCGTACCTGTTCATTGATAACCGGCTGGGTGACGGGGTTGCCCAGAACCCGCCGACACTGACCAATTCGTTGGTCCAGTGGATCAACAATGATGGCTGGACGCTCGTGAATACCGGGCTGAGACCATCCGATTACACCGGAAACAACGACATCCTGGGCATTGATGAGAACAACGACAATACGATTAACCAATACATGTCGATCTACACGAGGCCAATCGTGAACAACTTGTTTTCCGTTTACACGTTTGGCGAGAGCCGCGACATGTATGGTGTTGCGGTTATCCCGGAGCCAGCCGTCATCACCTTGGTTTGTTTCGGAACTGCGCTGATCACCTTGTTGCGCCGCCGCCGGTGATGGAGGGATATTCAGCAGGTTAACCTGCGCTTCAAACGCACCACTCCGCTGATCTTCTCGAGCGGGGTCGCTGATCTCCACGTGACTCCGTGGTCAGAGCTTGCATGCACGACGCGTCCCTCCAGCGCTGCGGTTATAGCCATGAGCAGACCCAAGGGAGACGCTGAGATTCTTGAATTGTAACTGCCGGGGTCGAACGTGGCAATGGTCTCCCATGACTGGGCGTCGGACCAGGGATTGGGGTGCTTAGCCGGCTCGGCGTTGGCCTTGACGGCGAAGTAGCACTGCACCTTGGGCAGGTGCTTGCGGAACTCGGCATAGTTCTTCCGGATGATGTCATGATCAATGATCACAAGTGGCGTGCCATGCTTCTTCGCGAGCGACTGAAGTTGTTTTTGCGTCATGTTGCGCGCGGATTGTTGACCGGCGCCGACTCCGCGTCAACCAAGGCGAGCGCGCTCGACGTGAAACTGCGACCGCGTCTTGGGTGGATGGTAACGCCGACTTTCGAGTCGGCGGGGCCGGAGCGCGAGACTGGCCGGTTGGAAAACCGGCGTTACGGGACCGAAACTCAAGACTGCTCCCACTCGTCCGGCGCAATGCCGGCCTGGTCGAGAATCCGTTTGGTTAGCGACCAGTCAATATCTCCGCGATGAGGGTTGGGCAGCGTCAAACGCACGCCGGCTTTGACCATGAACGGGTGTTTGCCTTTTTGAAGCGGCCCTTCCAAGCAAAGTGACGCAGCCGACGGATCAACTCGCTGCGCTTAATGGGCCTTGGCATAGGCCGGTTCTTTTGGAGCTACCTTTCGATTCAGATTGATGCCGTCAATCACCGGCAGCTTGTGCCCGAGTTGCAGTCCCAGCAACAGCCAGTCCTCAAGCGCGCTCTGCAGTTCTTCGCGGCAAGCTTCCAGCCTGTCGCCCTCAGCCCACAATCCCCGGCACGATGGGATGCGCGCAAAGAACCGTCCATTCTCCATCAACTCGTACTTGGCCTGGCGCATGGCCGCTTGAATGTAGTCCGTCAGCATAAGCTCTCGAATCGCGCTCAACCTAGAGCGCCTTCCGAGCCGAATCCAGCCCGATTTTCCATCCGCTTGGGCCCGTGGAGACCGAAACAGGCCGGTTGGAACCGGCGTTACTCTGCCGTTCTGCTTAGCGCCCGCGCAGGCGGAAGGAGCCGCATGGAGCAGTGGGCATGAGGTTCACGACTTTCTGGCCGTTGGTCGCTGTTGGTGGTCGGGAAATCCTGCCGGTTGCCAGCGTCAACGCCCACTCGCCGCTCTCAGTTCGCCGGCGCGATCCAATTCCAGCTTTCGCACGATAGCATGACCGGGCCCTGCATAGGCCGAGCCACCGGCAAACACACCTGCCGAATCGCTCAGAATCGCGGCACCTCTGGCCTGATTCCCCGGTGATGTCGCCATCACTGTTCCGTCAGCAGCGCGATTGATCAGACTGGCTGCCTTGGGTGTTGGCGGTGGTGAGGCCACCAATCGGAAGTCGTCGCTCACCGACCACGTGCCTGGCTCGCCTGTGGCGCTTTGCCGCACGATCCAATGAGCGGCGGTATTTCCATCCGTAGCCTGGCCCACAACAAACACACCGCCTTTGTGGTTCGCAGCGATTCCCCAAGCGGCAGCGAAACATCCTGGTTCCAATTGAAACGTATCCACGTCTGTCCAATTCAAGCCGTCGCGGGAAGCGCGCCGCACGATCCAGTGTGCTTTCGCGTGACCGCCGGGCGGGGCGTAACTTCGGCCGACGGCGTAAAGGTGACCGTGAACATCCACGCCCAGCGCGCTCGCTCTTGATTCTGACCATTGTCCGTGTTCTCCGCTTTGAAGTTCGTCCACCGTCTGCCAGCGGAAGCCACCCGCGCCATCAGGCGTTCCCTTGCGCACGAGCCAGCGTTCGTTAGTTTCGGGATTACCACTCCAACCTGACCCCGCGACGAACAGGCCGTTGCTGGTGCTCGTGATCGCGAACGCCTTTGCGCTGAAGCCGTGCGCAAAGTCGTCAATCGTGGACCAATTCCGGCCACCATCGCGACTCTGCCGGACCAACCAGTGCGCCCGTCTGCTCGGCTTGCCGTCGGAGGCTGATTCGAGCGCGAAACCCGCGACGCAGAGGTTTCCAGCCGCATCCACCGTTATCCCTTGCGCCACGGTCGTCTCGCCGCCTGGCCAGGCGAAGTCATCCACTGTGGACCACGATGCGCCTCCAACCCCGCGCTTTCTCACAATCCATCGTGTCTGGCGGTTCTGGTCCTCGGTGTAACCCGCCGCGTAGAGGTGGCCTGCGGCATCCACACCGAGGCTGAGAAACCTCGCCGAGGATTCGCCTGCGTGCAGGTAATCCTCGACCACGGTCCACGTGGCGCCGTGGTCGCTGCTCTTGCGGATGACGGCATGCATCCGGCCTTCGGCATCCGAGGTGGAGACGGCGGCATAGAGATTCCCGGCAGCATCTTTGGTGAGCGCGTCCACGGAGGCAGGAGGCGCGCACTGGAAGTCAGCCACGGTTTGCCAGGTGCTTTGGGCCAAGGTGGTCGTCGCCAACAATGTGACGACCAGCGCAGTAAGCGCGGCGGGGAATGATGACTTCGTCTTCATGGTATGGTTTGGATTCGAGTTTGTCTTCACGGAGGACAGATTCGTAAGCCGGGCGGAAATCTTTCAGGAAAAGTGAGGGCAGTCAGGAACGCCGACTTTCCTGTCGGCAAAGCAACGACCCCAGGAGCAATCCCAGGGCGGCAAGGCGCTGGGAATTGGTAGATGAGGAGTGAACGAATAATCTCATCTGGCTAGTTCTGGTCAAGGCGTAGCACGGCTGTGCCGTAGTTGCCGCTGGAGTCCGTGAACGGTCCTGTCACGAAGACATTTCCTGCCGTATCGGTGGAGATTCCCTTCGCCAGTGAGTCGCCTTGATCTGCACCAATGCCAAATGGAAAGGAACTATCCGAAGCGCCGGTCGTGACGTTGTGCCGATACACAACCCAATTCCATGCCGAAACAATCGTGCGGGGTTTGGATGAGTACGAGAAATTTGCAGCACTAGCCAGAAACAGGTTTCCCGAGGAGGCATCGAACGCCATGTCATAGGCCCGGTTTGCACCTGAGCCAGTGGGTTTGAAGGTGTCCGCGATCACCCAGGTGTTGCCTCCGTCTGTGCTCTTTTGCAGCACAGCGGTGTCGGCTCCGGCCTGGTATCCGAAGGTCGCCGAGCGGTTGACACCGAAGACGTAGATGTTTCCAGCGCTGTCTGCCGCCACCGCATTGGCTTGTGCCGAACCGGTTTTGCTGGGCACCCACGTGTAAGCGGTGTCCCAGGTGATGGAGGCGGCTCCGAGGTTGCTCCCGCGCTGCACCGTCCATTTGTTGTTGGATTGTCCGACGACGAACAGCGTGCCGTTCACGACATACATTCCCGACGCGTAGCAATCTTTGCGCTTGATGCTGAAATCCTGGACAGTCTTCCAGTTCCCCAAAGCATCCCGCCTTTGGACGATCCAATGGGCGTAGCCACTGGAGTCGTTCGCTCCGCCGCAGACGAAGATGTTGCCATTGCCGTCGGAAGCAAAACCTCGGGCAGAACTGAACTGTGTGAGTGAAACAGAATCTGTGAGGTACCAACTCACGCCACCATCGGCACTTTCATGCGCCTCCCAAGTGCCGGGCTCGGGGCCAGAAAAGCCGACGGCGAAGAGGTTGCCCCCAATACTATCGTGGCCGAGGCGGTAACAGACATCCGGACCAGCACCAGTGATTAGTGTACTGCTACCGTCCGATGCGACTGCCGCAATGCCTCCCATGCCGGCACCGCCGACAAGTGCGGGAGGCGGAGTGGCAGAAGGAATCGGAGCCAGCAGCACGGTCCTGGCTTCTCCTGCGAAAATGGAATGAGTCACCCAATCTGGCGGCGTTTGGGCGTTGAGATGAAGAGACGCGGCAGCGAGCAGGGCTGCCGTGCAAAGCGTGGTGGGTCTGGCAAAGAAGGATTTCTTGAGATTCATTGTATGGTTTTGGTTTGAGTTTGTCTGCACGGGGACAAATTCGTAAGCCGGGCGGAAATCTTTCAGCGAAAGTGAGGGCAGTCAGGAACGCCGACTTTCCAGTCGGCGAATTGGGCGGCTTCGCGCCGAGGGTATCCGACTGAAACTCGCCGGTTGGAAAACCGGCGTTACTCGGCAACCAGAGCGATCAGGAAGGGATGCGCCCTCTGCTGGTCAGCGATGAAATCAGTGGTCCGGACGATTCAGCGGTTGAGTACCTCTGCCCGCTGCCGGAGCGCGTTGGTGCGGAGCCAGGCGAAGTCGTCTCGATTCGCACTGAGGTTCAGGACTTCGTCAAATGCCTGCCTGGCTTCCTGCCAGCGTTCCTTCCGCACCAGGGCCTTCGCGACAGCGAGCCAGGTGGTGGGATCGTCGCCGGCTTCGGAGCGGTAATCCCCTCCCTCCGCGACAGCGATTTCAGCGAAGGAGGGCGCGAAATACAGCCAGGCGAGCGGACCTTTATCGTCGTGGCGGGTGGCGGCCAATGCCCGGCCATCGGGCGAGAATTCGAGGAAGAACGGACCTTGATCCTCATCCGGTGATTGGAACTGCAACAGTTCCCGCTGGGTAGCAATGTGCCAGAGCCGGATTGTGCGGTCGTCCGCGATGCTGGCCAGAGTCCGCCCGTCGGGACTGAAGGCGAGGCGCGGCCCTTTACGCGTATGCCCCTTCAGCACGCCAACAACTTCAGACGTGGACAGAGACCGGATTTGGATGTCACCACTTGGCTCAACTGCAGCGAGAAATCCCCCGTCCGGCGAAAAGACGGCATGGCCAAGGGGCCCTGGAATCGTCAGCACCGGCTTCAAGGTGTCTCTGTCAATCCTCCAGAGACGGAACTGACCGCTATCCGTCCTCGTGAAGAGATGTTGTTCATCAGGGGCAATCCTCACGGCGTTTGTGAACACCCAATTGCAGGTGCCTGCTGGCAACTGCCAGATGGCACTCGATGCTTCATCGAGCCGGTTGGTGGTTAACGTGGCAATGAGCTTACGCGTTGGCGCAAACGAGACCATCGGTGACATGGCCGGAAGCACGCAGAGGCGCTTGGCTTCGCGCCGATCCCAGACCTCGACGAAGTGCTCACCCACGCCGCCTTGATCACGCCCCCAAACAGCTTGAAACCTCCCGTCCGACGAAACGCTGTTGAGATTCAAGCCGTAACGGACTTCCGCGCGCAACTCCGGGATTTCCACCGGCGATACCTGGAAGGTGGCAGGATCAAGCACGACGGCATCGAGCCCCGGCTTCCGGAAGGCGAGCAGCCCACCATCCATCTCAAAGCCCACTGGGATCAGCGAATCGCGGAAGGATTCACGTCGCGGCCTCTTCGTCGGATCCCACAACTTGACCACGGCATCATAGGCCCCGAGCGAGGCCAGCAGTTTTCCATCAGACGAGAAAGCAACGTCGAACACCTCGTCTGCCTGCCCTCGGAACGTATTGAGCAGTTCCCCGGTATCCACCTTCCACAGCCTGATCGTCTGATCGGGACTACAGGTGGCCAGCATCGCGCCGTCCGGTGAGAACGCCGCCGCAATGACCATGTCAGTGTGTCCCGTGAGGACCCGGAGTTCCTTCATGTCGTCGAGATCCCAGAGCCGGATCTCGAATCCTTGCTGACCGGGAATCGCCAGCGTGCGGTTGTCGGACGACAGAGCGATGAACGGTCGGGAGTACTGCTTGATGGGAATCTTCTCGGGGAGCACGCCGATTTCCTGTAAATCCGGGAGCTGGAGCACTCGGATGGTGTCACCGACCAAAACCACCAAACGCCGGCCATCCCGCGCAAACACCGGTTCCACATAAAGATCGCGAGGCCCGCTGGCGGCACCCGAAGCCGGCAGGGAAACGGAGCGGACGGTGGTCCAGGTGGCGGTGTCCCACAGGATCAACTCATGGTTTTCCTCGGCCAGAGCTGGGAGAGTGGATGCGACGGAGCGGCGGCGAGTCAGCACCCACTTCCCATCGGGTGAAAACCGGGCGGGCGCTGCCGCATCCGCCAGTGAGCGGAGTTCGGCGAAAGAGCGGCCGTCCAACACGCGGACATCAGTGTGGGAACCGGCGGCCAGGAGGTCGCCACCTGACGAGAACGACAGGGACAGAACCCAATTGGTGCCTGGAAGGGCCGTGATCTCCCGGCGGAGCGGGAGGTCCAGCACTTTGGTGATTCCGTCAAGCCCGCCCACCACAGCCCGCCGACCATCAGGAGCTAACGCGAGGACGCGAGAGTTATTCGTGTGGCCCTGGAGGCTGAACAGCTCCTCGCTCTGACATTGGTGCCAGAGGTAACGCCATTCGAAGCCGCGCAGGTCCGGCTGGCCGGGCTGGGGAATGTGATTCTGGAGCAGAGAGCGCGCGAGTCGAAGGTTGTCCGCTTGCAAGGCCTGGTGGGCGAGGTTGATGTCGGCGGCGTAAAGCCGCTCGCGCGCAGTCGCCTCGTTGTTCTGCGCGAGCGTGGCGTTGGCATCCGCCCGCTGGGCCAAGGTCAGGTTCTCAGTTGCGAGCTTGCTGACGATCTTTGTCTGCCGCGCCTGCCAGAGGTAAAGCCCGGCGGCGAGGGCGGCAACGACTGTGACCACCGCACCGGCGCGTTGGACGAAACGCAGACGGCGCTCCATTCCGCGCATGCGCACCACCGAGCGACCGCTTTCCAACAGGGCCAGATCGGAGTGCATTTCGGCGGCGGTCTGGTAGCGCTCCTGAGGATCGCGATGACAGGCTTTGAGCAGGACTTCGTTCAGTTCGGACAGTTCGGCGCGGTCGGGCAGTTCGACGATGTTGGTGGGAAGCTCGGGGAATTGCTGGCGGTCGTGGCCAGTGCTGATTTCGTAGAGGACCTTGCCCAGGCTGTAGATGTCGGCGGGGCGCGTGCCCGGACCTTCGGGCGGCAGGAAACCCTCCGTGCCGACGAACGACATTGTCGCCTCCGCGCGCGCCACGAGGCCGATGTCCGCGAGCTTGGGAATGCCGTTCACGAAGACGATGTTCGAGGGCTTGATGTCGCGGTGGACGAGGCCGTGCTTGTGGAGGTGTTCGAGCGC
>CAZNOE010000261.1:0-7842 GCA_964574525.1 uncultured Bifidobacteriaceae bacterium | reverse complement strand
GTCAAACAGGCGCTCGCGATTGCGCCGGACGACGGCTACAGCCTGTCCATTCTCGGCTACCTGAGATTTCGCCAGGAAAAATATGACGAAGCCTTCGACGCGCTCAGCCGCGCCGCCAAACTTAATCCGCAGAGCGCGGAAATTCAGAATTATCTCGGGGTCACCCTCAGTCACAAAGGCATGCGCGGCCCGGCGGAAACCGCGCTGCGCAAGGCGATTCAACTCGACCCGGGCTACGGCAGCGCTCACAACAACCTGGCGGTGATTTACGCTACGCAACCGCAGCCGTCCATCGAACTCGCGCGCTGGCATTATCAAAAAGCTCTGGCTGCGGGTCATGCGCGCAATGCTGAGCTGGAGAAAATGCTCGATCAAAAGTCGGGCACCGGCGGCACGCCGTAGCGCGAAGGTTTGGAGTTCCGCCTTTAGGCGGCTTGGACCGGCTAGAGCCGGGACTCCGAGTACGAATCTATCGGTCAGTGATAGCGTGAGATGAAAGTTGAAATCGCCCGTTTTTTACTTCCGCCATGTTACGCCAAGCGCAGCACGAACTGAGCATTGCCACGCGCGGCCGTGGACTCTACGACTTCACTCGCGCCGTTGAAGCGTGGATTTCCAAGAACGGTTTCCGGGACGGCCTCCTCACGCTCCACGTGCGGCACACTTCTGCGTCATTGCTCATTCAAGAGAATGCCGACCCGGACGTCCGCGCCGATCTGGAGCGGTTCTTCGCGCGGCTCGTCCCCGATGGCGATCCGTTGTTCGAACACACCAGCGAGGGCGACGACGACATGCCTGCTCACGTGCGCACCGCACTGACCACGGTCAATCTCAGTATCCCTCTAGCCGACGGACGGCTGGCACTGGGGACTTGGCAGGGGATTTATCTTTGGGAACATCGTCGTGCATCGCATTCGCGCCGCGTGGCCGTGCACTTTGTCGGCGAATAAAAACTCGCCAACCGGGTGGTGGAATGGCAGGTTGCGCGACGTTTCATGCACGCTAAAAATCTCCTTGGTCGCGCTGTTGCTGCCTTCATTTTGATCTGTCTCGCAGTTGCGGCGCGCGCCGACACAGTCACCAATGTTTTTGGTTTCGCAGGGAAGGAAATCTTTCCCATAGACAATCAGATTGGTCTGTTGCACGCGGCGGATCTGGACGGCGATGGGTTGAACGATCTCATCGTCGTCAATAATGCCCGGTCCAAAATCACGTTGCTCAACAACCAGACCGGCAAGACCAACCTGCCAGCGAAGGCCAGGCCCGTTTCCAAACGTGAGATGAATGAGTTGCCGCCCGACGCGCGTTTTCGCATTGATTCCATTGCCTCGGAGAAACGCATTGCCGCGATGGTCGTGACGGACCTCAACGGCGACAACCGCCCCGATATCGCTTACTATGGCGACCCGAAGGAGTTGGTCGTGCTTTACAATCAGGGGGGAACGAATTGGAGCGTTCCGAAACGCTGGCCCATTGAGGACGGCCAGCTTAACGGAAACGCGCTGACGTCGGGCGACTTGAACGGCGACGGTCGCGCGGACCTCGTCCTGCTGGCTGAAAACCACATTTATTTCCTTGCCCAGCAGGAAGATCACACGCTGGCCGAACCGGAAAAAATCCCCATCTCCGGCCAGGTTCGCTCCGTGCAGGTGATCGACCTTGACGGCGACCAGCGCAACGATCTGCTGTTGATCAATTTTGAAAGCCCGACGCCGATCCGCTTTCGGTTGCAGAATCCGGACGGGCATCTTGGCCCCGAGGTTTATTTCAATCTCGCGCCCATCCATGCCTATTTGGCTGATGCGTTCGAAGCCGATCAAAAGACCTACATCACGACCATCGCGTTGAATTCCGGCCGCGCGCAGATTTCGCAATTCACGCGCAAGCCGGCCGAGACGCTGGCCGGCGAATTCAAGCAGGGCCAGTTTCAAGTGTTGCCACTGGGCAAAACCGACAAAGCCCGACGCGGTTGTCTTTGGGCTGACGTCAACGGCGATGCGCGACCGGATTTGCTCGTGGCGGAGCCGGAGCGGGGACAGCTTTCGGTTTATTTTCAGAAACCCGACGGCTCGCTTGCCGCGCCGCGGACGTTTCCCTCGCTGGCGGGCGTGAGTGACATCGCCGTGGCGGATTGGGACGGTGATGGCAAGCCGGAGATTTTTCTCCTGAGCGTGGATGAACGACAGGTTGCCGTGGCGCGCTTTGGCGAGAAAGAGAATCTGCCATTTCCCACATTGATTCCGTTTGAGGGAAAACCTCTGGCGCTGGCGGTTGGTCCGTTGCAGCCCGGCGCCAAGCCCACGCTCGCCGTGATTGTTGACCGGGACGGCAAACGCTCGCTCGTGACGCGAACGGCCGACCGTAATACCAAGACCCAGAAATTGAGTGAAGATTTCAGGTCCAACCCCAACACGCTGGCGATTCACGATATCAACCAGGACGGGCTGCCCGACCTCATCGCGCTCGTTCCGTATGAGAAGGTGAAAGTGCTCTTGCAGGTGGCCGGCCAGGACTTTGATGAGAATGATGTCGCGCCGCCGGGCGGGCTGGACATCGCGCAACCGTGGTTCAGCACGGCGGACGTGGATGGCGATGGCAAACCGGAACTCTTGTTGACGCAAAAGAATTTTCTACGTGCTGTGGTACTGAAACCCGAAACGGCCTCGCCGAACGCGACGAACAAATCCGAGTGGGTGTTCCAGGTGAAGGACCAGATCAACGGCGCGGCCAGCAACTCGCGGTTGATTGGCGCGGCGGCGGTATCGCGCGGCACGAATGCCGTCCCGTCGCTGTTTCTGTTGGATGCGGAGCGCAAGGCCCTGACGCTTTGCGAGCGCGACGCCGCCGGCGTGTGGCAGGTGGTGCGCAACGTGTCGCTGCCAGTTTCGGAATTCAACAGCTTGCAGCCGGTGGCATTGGGTGATGGACCTGCCAGCAGCGTTGCTTTCCTCGGTTTGAACGCCGTGGCGTGGCTGCCGTTGGGCGGAGACGTTTGGGAATTCACCGCGCTCGACGGCTACGAAACGCCGATCAAGGACGGCTACCTCAACGACGTGGTTTCAGGCGACCTGAACAATGATGGCCGCAAAGACCTCGTGTTCATGGAAACGGCCAAGAACTATCTCGACCTGGTTATCTTCGATGCCGACCACAAACTCGTGCCGGGTGACCGCTGGCAGGTCTTCGAGCAACGCACGTTCCGCGGGCGCGGCGGCGAATTTCCCGAACCGCGCGAAGCGGTGGTCGCCGATCTTACCGGCGACGGAAAGAATGATCTCGCTGTGGTCGTGCATGACCGCATCCTCGTGTATCCGCAGGAGTAATCCCTCGTTGCAACTGGAGAACGGAGACTCTAATGGGAGCCGATTCAGAGAATTACTTTTTCAACGCCGGCGGCGTGGGGCAAAAGAATTTAAACGTGATGCCGTCCACGTTGGCGCTGCCGGCATGGACGGTATAGTAAAAGTATTTCGCCACTCTATCAAAACTCGGCAGCAAGGAGTAATCCATCCAGTCCTTGTAACTTTTCTCGGGTCCGGCAAAGGGGATGGAACTGGCCAGTGGGTTGAAGGGATTGCTGGAGCTGTTGGTTGGGCCGCCGCCGCTTTTCTTGAGCGTCTCGAATGAGATGCGCATGGTTTCGCTTTGGTTTTCGTAGGCGAACAGGCCGGTGTTTTGCCCGCCGACCTTTTGCGCGGCCTCCGTCAATCCGGGCGTTTCGCGCAATGGCTTACTCTGCCCTTCCCCGGAGCGGAGATACTCTTCCAGCAGAGAAACGTCTGTGCTGAAGGCGACATAGCCAGCGCTGGCGGCGTAATGCAATGTGCGCGGCGCTGACGGAGCCGGGGTGGTCATGGGCAATTGGGGCGTCTTAATGCTGTAAATCTTCCGGCCCAGAAACTCGCGTTCCTGTGGTTTGGTGGCGTCCGGCGAAAGGATGACGAGCACGCCCTTGAGCGAGAGCACCAGTTTGTCGGCATTGGGTGAGCTGATGAGCAAAAGTGATGGCAGCGAATTCAACTCAGCCGCCGAATTGCCGCGTGGCGATTTCCTATACGAAATCCAATCATCGCCGAGACTGCCGATGAGGTCTTTGCGCAGATCGTAGGTTGGATCGCTTTGTTTGGCGGCTTCGTTGCCGCTGCTGAGCAGGAAATTCCAGGTGTTGAACGTCTGCGGCGAGATTTCGTTGAGCATCTTTTCAAACGCCGCCACGGCTTTCTGCCCATCAATCCGCCAGCGCTGAAATTTCACCACGTTACCGGGCACGAAGGGCGGGGGATTTGAGTCCTTGTTCTCCACGGCCAGGATTTTGGACAGTCCGCGCCGGCTGGCTTCGGGCGCGCCAACAAAAATCTCGTACGTGAGCCCGTCACTGGAATCGCGAAAATCGAATGCCAGAGTTTTCAACGCGCCAAGGCCGCTCGCGGAGATGAGTTTGCTCATGCTAAACGCCGGCAGCGGACTGGGCGCCTCCGGGTTCGGCTTCTCTTCCGGCAGTCGCCCTAGAACGTCGAAGACGGCTTTGGCATTGAACCAGGCGAATAACGGCGCGTCGCGAAACATGGCGAGGCGGTTGGCTTCGAACGCCGCTTCGTCGGCCAGCGCGGGCACCGATCCACCCGTCAGCCGCGCCACGACTTTCTCTACGGCCTTGACGGAACTGCCCACAATGAGCAGCGATTCATATTGGCCAATGACGATTACGTTCTTCGAGGGGTCCTTCTTGGCCGGCTCCTTGCCGAGTTCGTGGATTTCCTGATGTTGTGGGAAGAATCGTTTGAGAGTTTTCGGCACGTCGTTGGTGCTCAGCGGCACGATGGAGAATTCGACGTCGCGAATCTTTTCCGTCTTGATGGGTTTTCCGGCGTCCACCCACTTCTTCCGCAGTTCGGCGAGGTTTTTCTTGAGTTGGTCGCTTTTGCCTTTGGCGTCGAGCAGGAGCAACATCGCAGGCGCGGAATCGCCTTGGCCTTGCCACTCGTCCTGAGTGACTGCGAAAGTGAGCTGGCCTTGCAACAATGCGCCGTAGTCGTCGAACTTCACGCCCAAATCGCGCTCCAGCGGCGTGACGAATTGCTCCGTCAAATTCGTTAAGAATCTATCGTGAAACGGCTTCATGGCCGGATCATTCCACAACTTACCGAGTGGCGACGCCTCGTAAATCACACGCATCTTCGTGCAATCGGGGACCGTGACGACGAGTAATGTGTCCGCGGGCAGCAACCGTTCGGCGGGCGGAATCGCCGCCCGACTTCCGGTCGCGAGCGCCAAGAAAAAGAAAAGGCCCGTAATGAAAATCCCACCGGCTTGCCGCTTGGCCACAAGAATTGCCTTCTTCATATTAGGTAAAAGACTTAGCGACACCGAATCGCTCCGCAGGCCGTCCTAACACGGAAGGGATTTACTCCTCCGCGATATTGTGTTTCGTGCGACTGGGCGGCTCGAGGTAGCGATACGGATTGCTGGGATTGTCGGTCGAGTAGGTGAATGCGTCGCGGTGATCGAGGAAATACCTGACTGACTCGGCCGGGATCGCAAAGCCCAGCCCCTCGCCAAAAGTGATCTTCATATTGGTCACCCCGACGACCTCGCCGCTCAAATTGAAAAGCGGTCCGCCGCTGTTGCCGGGGTTGATCTGGGCCGTGGTCTGCAAATACAACGCGCCGGCCAATTGGCGTGTTTTCGTGCTGAGAATTCCTTCGGTGACAGTGCGTTCCAAACCCAACGGACTGCCGATGGCGAAAACTCGTTCGCCCACCGCCAGCGCGTCGGCGCTGCCGATTTGCACAAACTTGAATTTGGGCGCGTCCTTGTCTTCGATTTTCAAGAGCGCCAGATCGTTAAACTTGTTCATTGCCACAATGCGCACCTGCTTGTAGGTCTTGCGCTCAAGCTGTCCGTTCCTTTGGTGATAAACCTCGACGGAGAGTTGCGTTTCGCCCTCGGTCACGTGGAAATTCGTCATCAGAAAGCCGTCCTCGTTGATGAAAAATCCCGAGCCAAGCCCGCTCGGCGCGCGCACCTGCACCACCGCCTCGCCGAGTTGATTCACCAGATCGCGCACATTGCGCTCCGGCAACGACCGAGTGTTGGCGTGATAGAATTCCCCTTTCGATTCGATGGCCGGCTTCGTCTCCGCGGCGGACGCTTTGGTCGGCGACGTGGTTTTCTTCCCGGGCGAAGTTTTGACCGGTGAAGTGATCTCGTCGTCCTTGGAAATTGTCGCCACGGAACTGCGCGGCACGACCAACACGGTGTAACCGATGTCAACCGCCACGGAATCGCGCTTCTCCGCCAGAATCGTGCCCGTGATGGCGGCCTTGTCCTTCAGCACAACTGTATCGGCGCGCATAGCGAGCGGGCCGCACAAAAGCGCCAGCAACCAGAAAATCCACGGTCTCAACATGCACATATACTACCGGAGTTGAACCGGTTTGCAAGGAGGCTGAGTCTCCTAAACTGAGTTCACGAACGCAGCCACAAGCGGCGCGCGTGCCGCCAATCTTTGGGCGTGTTGATATTGCGCAATTGCCGGCGCCAGCGTGGCGGTACGCGCATCGTCTTTGCTTCCAGGACCCGGGCGAGTTCATGCAAAGATAGTTTGTCCTGCTCGATTTGCCTTGTCACCGTCGGTAACGCGACACGACGAAGCACGAAGGGAAAACCAACTGTGGCTTCTGAACGCACGAACAAATCTTTGCTTCCCTCGCCGGAACGCCTGTGCACCGCGAGCAGGAGCTCTGCGGTAACGAATGGCATATCGCAAGCGAGGAACATTACGGCGTCGGCGCGCGTGGATTTGAGCGCCGTGTAAACGCCGCCGAGTGGCCCGCAGCGGGGCACGGCATCGCGGCGGATTACGCGCACGAGCAAGCCGAGCTTCTTTGCTTCCGCGCGGATGTTGCTCAGCAACGTGCGGCGGCCGAGCCGAAGCCGGGATTTGTTCCGGCCCAGGCGCCGGCTGAGTCCACCGGCCAGGATGCAAATTTCAACGGATGATGAGGGTTGGAGTTTCATCTGCGGGCGCAGACAATGAGGACCGGCGTGCGGCAGATTGCGCAAGCAAAACGTTGGAAAAATCTCCTGATTACAAGGAGACTTTTCCGCCTATCTCGGTATTGGGCTGCCGATTGTCACGCGATTGTCGCCAATGACATTGCGGCGCTCCGGAGCACTTCAGCAGCACGTTCGGCATGGGCGATCGGGAGTGAGCTGCCATCAGCGACGAGTTGCCGAGAAGTTCTGACAAAATCCCATTGTCGCACCTGGTAACACACAGAGCGCAGTGGCCGCTACCCTTGCGCCGTGAGAGGCTCCGAGAACCCAAAGAAGGATTGTATGCCGCAGCGCCAAACGCGAGCCCGCCAATTGCACCAACAATGACACCAAAGAGGCCCGAACCAATCGCACTCCTGAGGTTCATCGCGTCTATGGCGTTTGGCGAATCCCCTTCTACCTTAAACATGAAGCGGACATCGTTCCTCGATCTAAAATAGTAGTCGCAGTAGATCAGCTTCCCCCTGAACGGGTACTCGGCTCCCTTCCGCAGGCCTAGCAACTCTGCGTTATCGCCGCGCTCTCGATCCAAATCCGGCACCCTCTTTAGGTTACGAGGTTCGAAAGTGACCGATGCATCATTGCCAACCGACAAAGAAATCGGAAAATCACGGCGCGCGGCCACATCACAGACGATTCCAACATCTTCGACGTCAACGTCATCAATCAGGAACGTCATGCGTGAGTAGTCGCTTGACCCTGGATCGCCATCGTAGCTCAGACTATAGCTTGTCATTACCCACATCTTTTTCATGTTTGGTGCAGGGTTTCTAATCCTTCACA
>CAZNOE010000260.1:0-7864 GCA_964574525.1 uncultured Bifidobacteriaceae bacterium | reverse complement strand
ATCATCGCCAACATGGGCGTGCTCTACGACTGGCCCGCCGCCTATACGCCCAACTCCGGTTCGCAGGACGCCTTCATCCTCGTGCAACTCGCCGACGGCCACAAGAAATCGAGCTTCGATTACGTGGACGTGCTGCGCGAGCGGCTGCCGCGCGAGTTTCCCGGAACGGCGTTCGACTTCGACACCGGCGGGATGCTCAGCGCCGCGCTCAACTTCGGCCTGCCCTCGCCGATTGACGTTCAAATCGAAGGCAACCGGCTCGAAGTCGCCCGCGACATCGCGGAGAAGATCAAATCGTTCGCCGAAACGATTCCCGGTGCGGTGGACGCGCGCATCCAGCAGCGGCTCGACGCCCCGCAAATCAGCGTCGAAGTCAACCGCATCAAGGCCGCGCAAGTCGGGTTGACCCAGGACAGCATCGTCAAGAACATCGTCACCGCGTTCAACAGCTCGGTGAACTTCGCGCCGTCGTTCTGGATTGATGAGCGCAACGGCAACCATTACTTCATCGGCGCGCAATACCGCGAGGAGACGATCCAGTCGCTCGACACGCTGCTCGAACTGCCGCTGACGGACAAAGCCCAGCGCGTGCCCATCCCGTTGCGCAACGTGGCCAAGCTCAGCCAGACCGCCGCGCCAGCCGAAATCAACCACTTCAACATCACGCGCGTCACCGACGTGTTCGTGAATGTGCGCGGGCGCGACGCCGGCTCGGTCGCGCGCGACCTGGGGAAATTCATCGAAACCATCCGTAACGACCGCGCGCAAGTGCCCGAGGGTTACTTCATTCAAATGCGCGGCGAAGTGAAGTCCATGCGCGAATCGTTTCGGTCGCTTGGCTTCGGCTTCGTGCTGGCGATCGTGCTCGTCTATCTCGTCATGGTGTTTCAGTTCAAATCGTTCCTCGACCCGTTCATCGTGATGTTCGCCGTGCCGCTGGGCTTGATCGGCGTGGCGTGGATGTTGTTTGCGACCGGAACGCATCTGAACATTCAATCGGTCATGGGGATCATTATGATGGTCGGCATCGTGGTGAGCTTCAGCGTGCTGATGGTGGAATTCGCCAATCGCGTCCGCGAGGAGGCCGAGGTTAGAGGCGAACAAAAGTCCGCGCGCGCTGCCATCCTCGAAGCTGCTGAGATTCGTTTGCGCCCGATTCTCATGACGGCGCTGGCGACGATTCTCGGCCTGACGCCGATGGCCATCGCCGGTGGCGCGAACATTCCGCTGGCGCGCGCGGTCGTGGGCGGCGTGGCGGCGGCGACGTTCCTGGTGTTGTTCGTTGTTCCAATCTTGTATTTGGGATTGAAGGGTGGTAGAAAATGAGCCGGTTCAGCGGATGAGTTCTTATGCGAGAAAAAAACTTTCTTTTTACCATTGTCGCGCCCGCGACTTTGGCACTGACATTCCTGTGCGGCTGTTCGCGTTCGAACACCGAAGCGCCGGTGAAACCTCCCTCACCAACCGCGGTAAAACTCGTTCGCGCCAAACAGGGTGAAGCGACGCGCAGTGTCGCGTTGCCGGGACAGGTGCTCGCGTTTCAACAGGCCACTCTTTACGCCAAGGTCGGGGGTTACGTAAGAACCGTGGCCGTGGACAAAGGCGATTCGGTGAAAGCAGGCGCGTTGCTGGCGGACCTCGAAGTGCCCGAACTCATCGCCGATCAAACGCGATACAAGGCCGAGGCCGAAATCGCCGCGCTCGATTACAAGCGCGTAGCCGAGGCGCAGAAGAAGGCGCCCGATCTCATCGTCGCGCAATCGCTGGACACGGCAAAAAGCAAATCTGACATCGCCAGAGCAAATTTGGAACGGACGGAAACGCTGCTGAGCTTCGCGAAAATCACCGCGCCGTTCGCGGGCGTGATTACGAAGCGCATGGTTGATCCGGGTGCGTTCATTCCGGCGGCGACTTCGGGCAGCGCCGCGCAGAACGCGGCCCTGTTCACCTTGATGGACTTCAGCAAAGTGCGCGTGCAGGTGGCGGTGCCGGAAAACGAAGTACCGTTCATCAAAGCGGGCCTGCGCGTGAGAGTCGCCGTGGACGAACTGCCCGGCAAACCGTTCGAGGGAAACATCACCCGTTTCGCGCACGCGCTCGATGACGCAACGCGAACGATGCTCGCGGAAGTCGAACTGCCGAATCCAAGCGGGCAGCTTCGTCCGGGCATGTATGCCAACGTGCGCATCATCGTTGAGAGCAAACCCGATGTGGTCATTCTCTCCACCGACGCGCTCGTTGTGGAGAAAACCCGGGCTTCCGTGTTCACCGTGGCGGACGGCAAAGCCAAACGCGTGACGGTGAAAATCGGCTTTAACGACGTGGGCGTTGCGGAGATTCTCGAAGGCTTGAAACCGGATGATGCGGTGATTCTCGTCGGCAAGCAGGTTTTGACGGATGGGCAAAGTGTTACTGTGACGGAGGCGAAGTGATTTATGATTTCCGGGGAGATTAAGATGAAGATTAAGAGTAAGAGCAAAGACACCCACCCTATCTTAATCTTACTCTTACTCTTACTCTTAATCTCTCCTGCACGGGCCGAGACGAATACTGCTCATCAGATTGATCTTCCCACCGTGCTCCGACTGGCCGGGGCGCAAAACCTCGACGTGAAAATCGCCCGCGAGCGTCTGGCCGAAGCCAAGGCCAATCACACCAGCGCGGTGGCTCAGTTTTTCCCGTGGCTTTCACCCGGGGTCACATATCGCCAGCACGATGATAAGATTCAGGATGTTTCCGGCAACATCATTGATGTTCACAAGTATTCCTATGCCCCCGGAGCGACTGTCGGTGTGCAACTCGATTTGGGCGACGCAATCTACAAATCCCTCGCCGCAAAGCAACTCGCCAGGGCCGCTGACCACGCGCTCGAGGCGCAACGACAGGACAGCGTGTTGGCAGCGGCGCAAGGCTACTTCGATCTGGCGCTGGCGCAAGGCGCGGTGGGCGTGGCGGACGAGGCCGTGCGAATTTCCGGCGATTATGAAACACAACTTGGCAGCGCGGTCGAAGCGGGAATTGCTTTCAAAGGCGATTTGCTGCGCGCCCGCGTTCAGGCAGAGCGGAATCGCCTGGTGTTGCGGCAATCGAAGGAGCAACAGCGCATCGCCGCCGGGCGCCTCGCCCAGGTGTTGCATCTCGACGCCACCGTGACGCTCACCGCCCAGGACGCCGAGTTGGCGCCACTCACGCTTATCGAGACGAACGCCGCGCTGGACACGCTCGTTTCACAAACTCTCGCGTCCCGACCCGAGTTGAAACAAAGCCAGGCGCTGGTTTTCGCCGCGCGCGACGCAAAGAACGGCGCGGTTTACGGGCCGTTGATTCCGTCGCTGGGCGCGCAGGGATTTTGGGGCGGACTCGGCGGCGGGCGGGATGGCGTTCCTGACACGTTCGGCGGGCAGCAGGATTATTTCGTCGGCGCAAGCTGGCGCATCGGGCCGGGCGGATTGTTTGACTTTGGCCGCAAACGCTCGGCGGAGTCGCGACTGAGCATCGCAAAATTGAGTTCCGACAAGTTGCAGGACGACATGACACGGCAGGTCGTCGAGGCGTTCACGCGCTGGCAATCGTTGGCCGATCAACTCGACACGGTGAAACGCGCGCTCGCCGCAGCGGAAGAAGGTTTGCGCCTGGCGCAGCAGCGGAAGGAATTCGCGGTAGGCATCGTGTTGGAAACAATTCAAGCCGAACAGGACCTCACCCGCGCGCGACTGGATTATTTGAAAACCGTGGCGGACTTCGACAAGGCGCAATACGCGCTGAGCCGAGCCACTGGGCGGTTAGGGAACGGGATGGATGAACCTAGAAAAGGCAATTGAAACCACAGATAGACACAGATGGACGCAGATCAGAAGGAGTTACGAACTGATCGGCAATCACATACAGTGCAAGGCTCTTTCCGGAGAAATCTGAGTTCATCTGTGTCCATCTGTGGTTTCCGTTCTCTTTATAAAGTTCAATGCAGGATTTAGGACGAGCCCGGCGTCAACCCACCGCCGGCAAAGTGAAATAAAAAGTCGTCCCCTTCCCCGCTTCACTCTTCGCCCAGACGGTGCCGCCGTGGCTTTGGACGATGTGCTTGACGATGGCGAGGCCCAGACCCGTGCCGCCCTGCTCGCGCGAACGGCCTTTGTCCACGCGATAAAACCGCTCGAACACGCGCTCCAACGAGTCCGCCGGCAGCCCCGGCCCGTCATCCTGCACGAACACTTCCACCTTGCCGTCGTCGGCGGAACGCGCGCCGATGGTCACACGCCCGCCGCTGCGTCCGTATTTGATGGCGTTGTCCACGAGATTCGAGAGCACCTGCTCCAGCCGGACCGCATCCGCACTCACTTTCAGCGCGGAGGCTGAGTTCGTCAGCGTCACCGTTTTGGCGTCCGCCCGAGTTTTGAAATCGTCGAACACTTTTCCCACGACCGATTGCAGAGGCAGCGGTTGCAGCTTCAAGGTCACGCGGCCCGATTCCAGTTCGGAAATCGTGAGCAGGTCTTCGATCAACAGTTGCAGTCGCTCCGCGTTGCGCGCGATGGTTTGCAGGAAACGCGCGGCCACCTCAGGGTCATCCTTCGCACCGCCAAGCAAGGTTTCAGTGTAACCCTTGATGTGCGAGAGCGGCGTGCGCAATTCGTGGCTGACGTTCGCAATGAATTCCTCCCGCGTCCGCTCAAGCTGTTTCAGCCGCGTCAGATTGTGAAAGACCAGAAGCGTTCCCTGTCGCCCGCCTTCCGGGTTCGAGATCATCGCGGCGCTGACTTGCAACCACAGTTCGCTCGGGCCGGGAAATTTCAATTCGCGGGTAATCCAGGATTGCTCCGGTCCGAGCCGCTCGACCAGTTCCGCCGCCTCATGCCATCGCACCGCTTCGAGCAGGAGCTTGCCGCAAACGTCGTCGGCGCCGTCAAAGAGTTCGGCGAATGCGCGGTTGGCCATTTGAATGCGCCCGGTTTTGTCGAGCAGCAACAAGCCCTCCTGCATGCTGTTGAAAATGGCGTCCTGTTGGGTCTGCTGTTCCAGCGCGGATTGCTGCTGCTGCTGTTTGATCGCTGCAAGATCACGCGCGGCGGATTCCTGGGCACGGCGAAGTTTTTGACGCCACCAGTAATGCAAGGCGACCAAAGCGACGAAGACGACGATGGTCAGCGCGGGCCACATGCAGGGGAAGTTCGAGGTCAGGCTGACGGCTGAAATTGAAAGTCAGTGAACATCCAACATCCAATGACCGGCGCGCGCCCGCCGTTCGGAGTTGGATGTTCGATGTTGGATGTTGGATGTTTCCCAACGGTCTTCACTCCACAAACCGATACCCAACCCCGCGCACCGTATCCAGATATTTTGCCGCCGGACCGAGCTTTTCGCGCAGACGGCGCATGTGCGTGTCCACCGTGCGCGTGTCCACCAGGCTGTTGTATTCCCACACGTCGCGCAGCAAATGATCGCGCGACTGCACTCGCCCGCGCCGCTGGGCCAGCACCGTCAGCAACTTGAACTCCGTGGCCGTCAAATCCATTTTCTTCCCGCGCCAGCTTACGAGATGGCGTGGCACGTCAATCAACAGATCGCCGAACTTGAGCGATTCCGCCTCCTCACTGCGGCCACGCTGGAGCATTTTCTTCACGCGCAACACCAGTTCGCGCGGACTGAACGGCTTGGTCAGATAATCGTCCGCGCCCAGCTCCAGCCCCAGCACCCGGTCAATCTCCGCCGCCTTGGCCGTGAGCATGATGATGGGAATCGCAGCGGTCGCCGGGTCGCGCCGCAACATTTTGCAAACCTCCAGGCCGTCCATTTCCGGGAGCATCACATCGAGCACGATCAGGCTCGGCAGCAAGGCGCGGGTTTTCTTCAACGCCTCCGCGCCGTCCACGGCGGACGCCACGTCATAGCCGGCCTGCTTCAGGTTGAACTCCACCAGTTCGACCGCTTCCGGCTCATCGTCCACGATCAGGATTTTCTGTTTCAACGAGGCAGACATAGCAGGCGGGCAGACGGGGTTCAATCTCAACGCAGCCCCGGCAAGGTTACAAATCGGTGACGGTTAAGTCACGGCGGCGCGGCGGCAAAAACTTAGCACACCACACAAAATCCTTGACTCCCACCAGAATAAAAAACAGCCTTAAAATTGGCAGGCGGGTTTTATTTTGGTAATAAATCTATCGGGATGCCATATCTCGTTTAGGTTTCCCCGCCCGCCGTAAACAATTACACCAAAAACCTATGGCACTCATTAAATGTTACGAATGTGGAAAGGAAATCTCGTCCGCAGCGCCCGCTTGTCTGAGTTGCGGCGCTCCCAACAAGGAACTTGAGAATCAGAAGAATATGATGGCTCTGGCCGATATGATGGCGGGTAGAGCGAAATGTCCTGTTTGTGGCAGCGGAGCACAAAAAATGGGTTCGATTGAAGGATTATTGACTGGTGGCATAGCTGGTGTCGCCAAGAAACATAAGTGTGTCAGTTGCGGTCATTTATTTTGAGCTAGGCAACTACTTCACACCATATCTATGTGGAAATGCGAGAAATGCGGCGAGGAATGCGAAAATGACAGTTTCGATACTTGTTGGAGTTGCGGCGCAAGAAAAGGCGGCATGCAACTGTCCCCCGCTGAGATGGAATTATCCGTTTTGAAGAAAATCCTAGACCGTCAGAATGACCAGATTGATCTGATGGAGAAGCAGCTTCGACTCCTGAAGGGTATTCGTTGGGCAATCGTTGGTTTTACCATTTGGTTCACCATCCAGTTTTGGATTTTGCCGATGTTGTTAGCAAGTTCACGATAATTTTATGACTCCTGAAATTGACGCTCAAATAAAATTCGACCGATGGGTCGTTGTTCCGCTTACCAAATTACGAGAGATTCCAAGGGGAGACGGAACGTTTGCGGCGTTGGCTATTGCATTTGGATTATATGAGCGTTTTTTGGATTCCAAGATAGACAAGAGGGGAGAAAAACCCGAACCACAAAAACGCTACCAAGAGGCGGCATTAGATTTTGATTCCAAAGTTACGGCAGACAGTTTTCAGAGTTTTTGGGAGATGTATCGAGTGGGTATCCAGCATTATTTTCAACCCAAGAAATTTACTAAAAAAGACAAGACCAGATGGGGTTGGGACATTTCAGAAAACAAAAACTACAAAGAATATCCAGTTATTATTCAGGAAGAAGCGGATTTGTTCATTATCATCATAGACCCTTGGCTATTTATTGAGCATGTTCTACAGCGTTGGTATGAGAACCCTGAGTTGATAAATCATTTGAGAAAATTTGAGTTTGGGAAGATTCAATCAGTTCAGCCAGTTGTTGTAGAGACTCGTCATAATCAGAGTCAGAGTGAGCAGACGCACAATACCACGATTCCCCAGCAGACTGGGACGGGAATTTGTCCGACATAAATTGAAAAAAGGTGTTGCCTAATACGAGGATAGGCGGAAGTCACTACGTCTTAGATCGCTTACCTCGCCCTGGCACTCGGTTCGCCCACAAACGAGGAGCCACACCTCGCGCGCGATTGAGGACGTTCCCCAAATTGTTCCCCCTTCCACCCGGAGACTAAGCGCGTTTCCCAATCCAACGATGTTCCCAAACGGTTTAGCGACGTTCCCGTTCTCAGTTTTCCCCACTCGAAAGCCTTTACGTCCGGAACAGCGTCGCCGCTGAACAGAACAGGCGGACGCGGTGTCCATTATGCGTTTAGCCGCACGCCACGCACGGTCATTCCGCTCTGAACTGGAAACATGCAGTTGGTTTGGGGAGCACCCACGCCCGCGCGTGTTCCGACCGACGCCCTCGTCAGTCGGAGTGAGGCTTACGAGGACCACCAAACGGTGGGTCATGCGGAGGCCCGGCTGTGTTCCGCGAGG
>CAZNOE010000259.1:0-7877 GCA_964574525.1 uncultured Bifidobacteriaceae bacterium | reverse complement strand
GAATGCTTCAGCGCACGCGTCAGCATCCGGCCGGCTTCGCGAAGGATGTCTTCGGAACTACTGAGCGGATCGAGGATGATGGCTTCCTCTTTGTGCGTCCGGCGGTCGTGAATGCTCAATCGCCGGTGATCCAATGAAAGGCACACCTCCAGGTGTGGCAGAAAGCATCCGCCGTGTTGCAGGTCGGCGATGTTGTGATGCGTGAACGCCTTCGGCTCATGCACAGCGCCGCGCGGTGTGACGCACTCAACCCAGAGCAACTTTTTGTCCGCCGGATTCCGGGCGACCCGCATCTCCACGACATCCTCCGGTTGATCTCCGGCAGTCGGTGTGCTCTGGGCGGCAGCAGCGCCGGCGTTCCTGCGGATCAAGGCGTTATTGAGGATTTGCTGAAGCTGGACGGAGGTGAGCCGCAGGAGATTCACATCGGGCAGCTCGGGAATTTTTTCTTCGCCCATGTCGGACCGCCGCCTCCGGATCAGCAGATTGGGCGGCGAAAGCAACAGATGGATTCCCGGCTGGATCAAGTCGCACTTCACCGGGTCTTGAAGCACGTCCAGCAGTTCCTGCGTCAGATGTCCCTTGATGTCGTGCGTGACACCGGCGTGGGTGGTCCGGAAGTGAATATCGAATCCAGTGCTCGCGGCGACATTCTCCTTGATCTCGATCGCGGCGGCCTTGTTCCCCTGCGAGCTGGGCGCGTAGCGGGTGTTGAACGCCTCTTCGAGCCGTTTCACGCCCGCTTCGTTGCACTCGAACGTGACCCCGTCAATCTCAATGGAGCGCTGCATCGGATCCACACGGTAATGATCCGGCTTCCGAATCAGCCCGTTGGCGATCAGGTTGGCGATGCCGCGCAAGCCCGTCTCCTCGCGGTCACTGCCGTGGCCCCGCTCGATTACCACGTGGCCAAAGTGATCGAGCTTGACCCTGAACCGCCGCGGATCGGGAGCCGGCGGAGCGGCCGTCTTGACTGCCGCAGGCGAGGCGGCAGCCGGCTGCTGTGCATCGACGGGCGCGTGGCGCTTGTTGATCTGGTGTTCGAGCTTTGATGCTCCCGCGGGATCGGTGATGCTGATTTTCTCCGAGTTGATCTCCACGCTGCCATCCGGAAACACATGAAGCATCTGCGGCTCCTCCGCCAGTCCGCGCGCGACCCACTTGTGATGGTCCACCTGCGACCACGTTTTGCCGGGAGCCAGGATGACGGTTTCCCGATCGTGACGTAACGTAAACGCCGTGGGTTCACTGGCCGCATTGCGCAGCGCTCCGACCTTGATGCGGCTCTCACCGTATCCGCCGGTCACAGTGCCGAGCAGCAGCACTCCGGCTCCGGCGCCCAGCCAGACAGCTTCCGCGGGCATCAACCCGGTGGCCAGGAACGTCACGCCAACGCTCAACGCCAGCGCGGCCAGGACCGGGCCGGGCCAAAGCGCGGCGCTGACTCGCAACCCAATCCTTTCTGAGTCGCGGGGCGTGGTTACAGGTGTGACTCTTGCCGCGGGACATTTCCCGCCAGCGGGGTCCGATCGCGCGTCATTCGGTTTCATAGGGAACCGTTCTGCTTTTCTGAACCTGAGTCATACTGCGCCCATCATGCCACGGGAATCAAGCGAGGATCGTCGCGGACTTTGCCCTCAGGTGGAACACGGGCAGCCTCGGTAGTGGCGCGAGCCTTCGGCTTGCGATAGTGTCGGCAATGTTCCGGATTGCCGCCGAGGCGATCTCGCACCGTTCCTCGAAGCCAGAGTCATTGCGAGGCAACCGCAGGCCAGAGGACCGCGCCACTACACGACGGTGGCAGAAATGGGATGTGCACTGACTCAACAGCGTTTCATCGGCCTGCTTGTCTTTGTCCTTGGCCGATTGCATACTCGCCAACCAAACATGACACCCAAAAGATTCCAGTCGGTCTGGCCACTCGCTCTCGTCCTTGTTCTGCCGTTCCCGAGGGCGGGTGGTGCCCCTTCGAGCAAGGAAATTCTCCCGCCCGGTTTCCGACCGCAGCCCGTCGGCGTCCATGCGCTGGTCGGCGGCAAAGTAGTCACCAAGCCCGGTGAAACTCTCGACGGCGCCAACATCGTGATACGCGATGGCTACATCGAAGCTGTTGGCAGAGACGTGACACCGCCTGCCGACGCACGGGTCTGGGATATGAAGGGGCTGACAATTTATGCCGGCTTCATCGAGCCGTATCTCCTCGCAGGCGCCACAAACGCGCCGGTTTCCACGAGCGACAGTGAACCGATCAACTCCGCAACGTTCGCGGCTGGCGGTGTGAATTTCTTCGGCGCGCCGGGGCAGAAAACGGATCGCGGCCAGCGCGGGCCGGGATATGAGGTCGCCAAGGTCACGCCTGAGAATCGCGCGGTGAGAAATTACTCGCCCGACAAGAAGACGCTGGAGCCATTGCGCGAACTGGGGTTCACGACGGCAGTCGTGGCACCGTCGCGCGGGATTGTGCGCGGCACGAGCGCGCTCGTGGCGCTGGCTGAGGAGAACCCGAACGACCTCGTCGTCAAGCCGGACGTGTTTCAGCACATCGCGTTTGAAACCGGTGGTGAAGAGGAGCGGACTTATCCCGGTTCATTGATGGGAGCGATTGCGGCGGTGCGCCAGAGTTTTTTCGACGCGCGGCATTACGCGCTCGACCACGCGGACTGGCAGAAAAACCCGCAAGGCCGAAAACGCCCGGAGTTTGATCCCGCGCTCGAAGCGCTCGCGCCGGCCGCGGATGGAAAGATGCGCGTGCTGTTCGAGCCGGGCAGCGCGTTGATGGTTGACCGCGCGACGCGGGTGGCGGGTGAGTTGAAATTGGAATTCGCCATCGTGTCGTCCGGCCAGGAGTGGCGACGGCCCGATCTCGTGAAAGAAACCGGCGCGACGTTCATCGTGCCGCTGAATTTCCCGAACCTGCCCAAGTGGCCGGGCGAAGACGATTGGGAACAGGCAACACTCGACCAGTTGCGCGCGTGGGATTGGGCCTCCGAGAATCCCGCGCTCCTTCGCCAGCAAGGCCGCGAAATTGCGCTCACGACTTACGGCCTGAGCGACAAAAAGAGTTTTCGCAAGAATCTGCGCCTTGCGCTCGACCGCGGGTTGTCCGAAGACGACGCGCTCGCGGCGCTTACCACCGTGCCGGCCAAATTGTGCGGTGTGGAAAAACAACTTGGCACGATTGAAAAGGGCAAGATCGCGAACCTGACCGTAGTGGACGGCAAAGGGTATTTTGACGCGGAAGGCAAAGTTCGCGATGTCTGGATTGACGGCCGCGTTTACCACGCCGGTGAAGGCTCGACGAAAACCAAGACAGAAGAAAGCCAGGAAGCGAAGCCAAAGGACCCGGAAGAAGGCGTGCCCAAAAAAGAAAAAGCCAGGCCCGATGAGAAAAAGCCGCCCGCGAAAGTCGCCGAGGACACGAAGAAAGAAGCGAAGCCGGACAAGAAGGCGGAGTTGCGCGAGTTGCAGAAGAAGCGTGTGGCGCGCTCGCCATTGGAAGGACGCGGGCCGATTACGATCCGGCTGGGTGATTCGGCAGTCTCGAATGTCGCGCCGCCTTCGATACTAATTCAAGCCGCCACGATCTGGACGTGCGGTCCGCAGGGCATGATGACGAACGCGTCGCTTTTGATTTCTGGTGGGAGGATCAAGGAGGTCGGAGATGTGCGCGTGGCCTTGCAGGCAAGCCAGTCCGTTCTGATTGACGGACGCGGCCTGCACGTAACGCCCGGCCTGATTGACGCCCACAGCCACACCGCCATCGTCGGCTCTGTGAACGAGGGCAGTTTGCCTTCGTCCGCCATGTGCCGCATCGGCGACGTGGTGAATTCAGAGACGAAAAACATTTTCGAACAGCTCGCTGGCGGCTTGACCACGGCCAACCTGTTACACGGCTCGGCCAATCCTATCGGCGGACAAAACCAGATCATCAAGCTGCGTGACGGCGCGAGTCCGGAAAGTTTGAAATTCGAGGATGCGCCGCTGGGAATTAAGTTCGCGCTCGGCGAAAACGTGAAGCAGTCCAATTGGGGCGAGCGCAACACCACGCGGTTTCCGCAAACGCGCATGGGCGTGCCGACCTTCCATGCGAACCGCTTCACCGCCGCCCAGCAGTATTTGAAGGATTGGGAAAACTTCCAAAAAAATGGCGACCTCCAGCCACGACGTGATCTCGAACTGGAAGCCATCGGCGAAATCATCGAAGGCAAACGTTGGATTCATTGCCACAGCTATCGGCAGGACGAGATACTGGCGCTACTGCGCACGATGGAAAGCTTCGGCGTGCAGGTCGGCACGCTGCAACACATCCTCGAAGGCTACAAAGTCGCCGACGAAATCGCGGCGCACGGCGCGGGCGCGTCGGGTTTCGCGGATTGGTGGGCCTACAAATTCGAGGTCTATGACGCGATTCCCTACAACGGCAGCCTGATGCGCGACCGCGGCGTGCTGGTGTCATTTAATTCCGATTCATCTGATCTAGCCCGCCGGCTCTACACGGAAGCGGCCAAGGCGGTGAAGTTCGGCGGCACACCGGAATCCGAGGCGCTGAAGTTCGTGACGATCAATCCAGCGAAGCAACTGCGTATTGACTCGCGCGTCGGTTCGCTCGAACCGGGGAAGGACGCAGACTTCGCGATTTGGTCTAAAGCGCCGCTCGATTCGACGACCGTCTGCCTGCAAACGTGGATTGACGGGCAAAAATATTTCGACCGCGCCCAAGCCACTGAGCGGGCTGCGGCCTTGGCGAAAGAGCGCGTTGACTTGATTGCCAAGGCAAAAAAACTCGCCAAACTCGCCAGCGGCGGTGGCGGTGGTGATTCGGGCGAGAAGGACGATGGCTCGTTCTTCCGCGTGGCGCTGGAACATCAATACGACGGCGTGGACCGTCACTGTTTGGACGAGGAGGTGGGACGATGAAATTTACGATTTACGATTTACGATTTACGATTGGAGTGCCGGGTCGGAGACCGGCGCTCCGATTCGCGGCGACGCTCCTGAGTGTTGCAGTATTGATCACATCGCTGGGGCAGGCTGAAACGCTGTTGCTGACGGACGTGACGATTCACACGGTTTCGGGCGCGACGCTTGCGCGCGGCGACGTGTTGATTCAAGACGGCAAAATCAAAGGCGTGTTCGATGCGAGCCTCCCGAGCCGCCAGATTTATCCCTCCGACGCGACGAAGATTGATCTCAAGGGCCTGCATCTTTACCCCGGCATGATCGCGCTGAACACCGACCTCGGCCTGGTGGAGATTGACGCCGTGCGTGCTACGCGCGATGTCCGGGAATCCGGCGACGACTTTGGCCGGGCGGACGTGCAATCCTGGGTTGCGGTGAACCCGGATTCGGAAATGTTGCCGGTGGCGCGGGCGAACGGTGTTTCACATTTCGAGCCAGTGCCGCTGGGTGGCGTGGTGTCGGGCCAGTCCGGCCTCGTCGCGCTCGACGGGTGGACGGCCGAGCAGATGGCGATCAAGAAACCCATCGCCATGCATGTGTTCTGGCCGGACATGGACCTGAACACGACGCCGAGGGAAAAGGCCCGGGACAAGTCGAAATGGAAATCGCTCGATGACCAGGCGAAGGAGCGACGCGAAAAACTTAGGGCGCTCGATGACTTCTTCGCGGAAGCCCGTGCTTACGCCAAGGCGAAAGACGCAGCGAAGGAAGGCGCGCCCGACCCCGGCAAGAATCCGCCATGGGAGGCGATGTTGCCCGTGGTGCGCGGCGATGTTCCCCTCACAATTCATGCCGATGAAGTCCGGCAAATCCGCGCCGCCGTGAAATGGGCGGAGACGAATCATTTCAAAATCACCATCGCCGGCGCGCGCGACGCATGGAAAGTCGCTGACCTGCTTGCAACGAACAAAGTGAGCGTCATCTACGACAACGTTTTCACCCAACCCACGCGCGACTCGGATGCGTACGACGTGCAATTCGTCGCGCCGGAAGTATTGCGCAAAGCGGGCGTGAAAGTCGTGTTCGCCACCGGCACGGCGAGCGAGTCACTGGTGAAAAACCTGCCGTATCACGCGGCGCAGGCGGTGGCGTTTGGATTTCCGGCGGACGAGGGGCTCAAAAGCATCACCCTTTATCCCGCGCAGGTCGCGGGCGTTGCGGACCGGCTTGGCTCAATTGAAACCGGCAAGGAGGCGACGCTGTTCGCTGCGGACGGCGACATTCTCGACATTCGCTCAAACGTGAAGCGGATGTGGATTGCCGGCAAGGAAGTCAGCCTGGAAAGCCGGCACACGCGGCTGTATGAGAAATACAAGAACCGGCCCAAGGCCAAGTAACCCGGCGGCCTTCTCCGCCGTTTAACTTCCGCTTTACCGCCGCTGTTCGTCGGGTGTGCGGGGGAAAGCGGTGCTGAAGCCACCGCAGTTATTCACCAGATCGGGCGGAGCGGTTTTGCGAGGCCGCTTTCCCTCGCTGGCGAATAACTCCCGAAACCGTATCAGTCCAGACGCTTCGCGAGGGTTGGAAGCCTCCAGACTCTGCGGTCGGGGGCGGGCCTCTGTGTGCCAAAAACAAACAGCCACTGGAAGACCAGTGGCTGCTTTTGGAGAAATTGTTAAGCCGGCTCAGGAACGCTTGCGCAGATATCGGCGGCCCACGCCAACGCCCGCAAGGCAAAGCCCGAAAACCCCGAGCGCCACATTGATCGGCTCGGGAATAGATGTCACCGTGCCGTTCAATACCACATTGTCAAAATAACCTTTTCTCGAGGCGGCGGTATCTCCATTGTCCCAAACGTAAAGGCGGAACTCGATGGTCGTATCATGAGCGTCATAAGCCGTTGACAAATCAATCGACGCGGTGAGCGACGTATCCGGCGATGCAATGGAGCCGGTGGCAATGTCGGTGCCGAAACCCAACACGCTGGAGCGGACAGCCCAATTAAACGCAACCATCTGGCTGCTGCGGCCATAATCGAATGTCAGCGCCCCCGTGCCACTCATGTTCAAGCGATCAACGCCGGGGACGGCCGGGGAAATGGTGAACGAAAAGAACTGGGCGGTGTCAAGAGCGGCGCCCATGTCGCCGGCGCTAGCGGAAACAGAAGTAGTCCCGCTGGGACCAAGCTCGAAATTGAGGGGCAAACCGGTGGGTCCGAACGTGCCGGCGACCGAGTTGACATCCCCGTCCGAGGAAGAGCCATCTAAGGCTTGAAAAGTGTATTGGCCGAGGACGGCGGCATTGACCTGTTGGAGGCTGGCGCATAGGAAAGCAGCGACCATCGAGCCACCCAGGGAGAGTCTGACAATTTTGGACCAGTTCGTTTTCATAAAGTGTTGTAACGTTTTCACTTCAACCGAATCTGCGTGTTTCTGAGTCGCCCCATTCACAGATTGGGTGTGAGTATTCCCCCGCTGTGTCAAGAGCGCAAGATTTAATTTTGAAATTTTTCGGCACCGGTCTGACTCAGAAGTTTCGATAAAGCAGCAGAGGGAACGATCTTCTGACCCGCGAAAAATGTGCCGGTGGCCAGCATGCAGACAAGCGCCCGGAGGGGGACCAGCGGGCAGGGGAGCGTCAATGGCAAGTGGTCAGCGGGCGAAGGGCGAAATGAGCTACCTTGATTGGGCGGGCTGATTCAACTGGATTTTGAATTCGGTGATGATCCTGGCGGCTTCTTCGCTGGTGGAGGAAAGGGCGAACAGTTCGCGGCCAACGGCCTCGGTGGTCTGGTTGATGGTCTGGGCCTGGCCGACGAGGCTTTTCAATTGAGCCTGGGTGGCCTTGATCTGGGAACGCTGGTTGAAGTCATCCTTCAGATACCAGGCCTGCAAGAAGATCAGGGTGGCGAACACGAGGCCCAGCGCCCAGAACGGGGAGTAGGTTTTCGCGGCGGTGTTTTGAGGGTTCATGGTTTG
>CAZNOE010000258.1:2068-7892 GCA_964574525.1 uncultured Bifidobacteriaceae bacterium | reverse complement strand
TAGCCACGGTTTGGAGAGATGGCCGAGTGGCTGAAGGCGGCGGTTTGCTAAACCGTTATACGGTCAAAAGCCGTATCGGGGGTTCGAATCCCCCTCTCTCCGCCAACCTTCATTTCCAGTCAATGTCCGCCTCTCCGCGGCGCAGTGAAGCCGCAACCAAATCGTCCTCGTCCTCCTCCTCGTAATCGAAACCCGAAAAATCGAGGACGACGACGAGAACGAGGAGAAACAACTTCGCAGAACGCGACGATTTTGGGAAATAGCAGTTCTGGAGGCGATGACTTTCGTGTGACTGGTTTGCATGGCGAAGGTTGTAAAGCCAATGCGGGCTTGGTAAGGTCGCTCCCGTCTATGTTGCGTCCTCTCGCTTCACCGATTGGTTGGTTGTTGGCTGTATCATTGATATGCGCATTCGTGGCGTCGGTGTCGGCCGAATCAGAAGCTGGCCTCGCCAAGGTTGACTTCAACCGCGACATCCGCCCGATCTTTTCCGAGCATTGCTACGCTTGCCACGGACCGGACGAGCAGAAACGCAAAGCCGGTCTGCGTCTCGATGTGCAGGAGAACGCTTTCAAGGAGCTCAAATCCGGCAATCACGCTTTGGTGGCGGGTGACGTGAGCAAGAGCACTTTGGTAGCACGCGTTTCTTCGCCGGACCCGGATGAAGTCATGCCGCCGCCCAAGCACAACAAGCCGTTGAAAATGGAACAGATTGCTTTGTTGAAACGATGGGTGCAGGAAGGCGCACAATGGAAAAAGCATTGGTCCTTCATTCCGCCGGAGCGTCCGCCGTTGCCGGAAGGGAAGGACCTGAAGTGGCCCCGCAACGGGATTGACTATTTCACCCTTGCCCGGCTGGAAACGGAAAAGCTCAAGCCGAATCCTGAAGCGAACAAACCCACATTGATCCGCCGCGCCACGCTGGATTTGACCGGATTGCCTCCGACCATCAAAGAAGTGGATGCGTTTCTCGCCGACAGGTCGCGCGATGCGTACGAGAAACTGGTTGACCGACTGCTGGCGTCGCCCCACTACGGCGAGCGGATGGCGCAAAACTGGTTGGACCTCGCCCGCTACGCCGACACCAGCGGTTACCACTTCGATGGCGTCCGGTTCATGTGGCTCTGGCGCGACTGGGTGATAAAAGCCTTCAACGACAACAAGCCTTACGACGAATTCACGGTCGAACAACTTGCCGGCGATCTGCTACCCAACCCAACTCAATCGCAGCGCATCGCAACCGGCTTTGTCCGCAACAACATGACGAACGACGAAGGCGGCGCGGATCCCGACGAGTATCTCAACAAGTATGTCGTGGATCGCGTGACCACTGTCGGCGCCGTCTGGATGGGCCTGACGGTGGGCTGCACCGAGTGCCACGATCACAAATATGATCCGCTGACGACGAAGGAATTCTATCGGATGTATGCGTTCTTTCACAACGTGCCGGAGAAAGGATTGGATCGCATTCGCACGGATAACCCACCGCCGCGCTTGCCCGTGCCGACTTCGGATCAGGCGTTGAAGTTCGTGGAAGCGGACTTTGCGTTAAAGGATGCGGAGAAGACGTTGCAGGATCGAGCCAATGAGTTGGGCGAGACGCAGGAGAAATGGGAACGCGAAACCAATGCCAAGCCGCCTCCCAAACCGAACGAGGAAGGATTGGCGGCCACGCTTCCATTCGATGATTCCCTGGCGGTCACTTCGTCACCAGCCGCAGCGGAGGGCAGGATCGTGGACGCCGAGAAGCCGGAATTTGCCGACGGTCACCTCGGCAAGGCACTCAAGCTCGACGGCAAGGCGCACGCCGACTTTGGACCGCTCATCAGGTTCGAGCGCACCAATGTCTTCAGCTACGGCGCTTGGGTGAAACTCGACGGCGACGGCGCTGTGCTCAGCAAAATGGAGAAGTCGCCGGGCTATCGCGGTTTCGATCTCTATTTCACAGAGGAAAAATTCCAGGTGCATCTGGCCAATAGCTGGCCGGACAATGCTCTGAAGGTTCGGACGAAAGACAAGTTCCCCAAGAACCAATGGCTGCACGTCCTGGTGACGTACGACGGCTCGGCCAAAGCATCGGGCTTGAAAGTTTACGTGAATGGCCGAATTCGCGAAGTGGAGATCGAAAAAGACAAGTTGACCGACACAATCACGAATAACGAATCGCTGCGCATTGGCGCGCGCAACGGCGAGGCGACGCTCAAAGGATTTGTGGATGACGTTCGTTTCTATGAAAGAACACTCACGGTCGAAGACGCGCGCGTAATGGTCTTCAATGGCTACCTGCCTATCATCGTCAAATCCCGCGGCAACCGGACCGACGACGAGCGCACCGAGCTTCAACGATTCTACAAAGAAACCTACGCGGTGGATTATTTGCGCTCCGAGGCCGCGCTGGCGGAGGCGCGTAAACACAAGGAAGAATTTTACAGCAAGATTCCCACGACGATGGTGGCGGAGGAGATGAAACCGCCGCGCGACACTTTCGTCTTCGTGCGCGGCGACTTCCGCACCAAAGGTGAACAGGTCACGCCCGGCACGCCGGCGATTTTGCCACCGCTGGCGGGAGGGCCAGCCAACCGGCTGGCGCTCGCCCGCTGGCTCGTTGCCAAGGAGAATCCGTTGACGGCCCGGGTCACGGTGAACCGTTACTGGTCGGTGTTCTTTGGCGCTGGGCTGGTGAAAACGATCAACGACTTCGGCTCGCAAGGTGAATGGCCGAGCCATCCAGAATTGCTGGACTGGCTGGCCGTTCAGTTCCGCGACGGCGACGGCACGAAGCGGAAGGCGCAACGTGACTTGGCTCCGCACCCGGCCAGCACTTGGGACGTGAAAGGACTCATCCGCCTGATCATGACGAGCGCCACCTACCGACAGTCTGCGGCCGTCACTCCCGAGAAACTTGAGCGCGATCCCTACAATCGTCTCTTTACCCGTGGCCCGCGGGTGCGACTCGACGCCGAATTTGTCCGCGACAACGCGCTCGCCGTGGCCGGCCTGCTGAACGACCAGATTGGCGGCCCGAGCGTGAAGCCCTACCAACCGCCCGGCATCTGGGACGGCACCGACTCGAAATTCGAGCAGGACCACGGCGACGCGCTTTATCGTCGCGGCATGTATGTCTTCTGGCGGCGCTCGGCGCACTATCCCTCGTTCGCCACGTTCGATGCGCCGAGTCGTGAGGTCTGCACTTTCCTTCGGCAACGCTCACAGACTCCGTTGCAATCGCTGGTGCTCATGAACGATCCCGCGTATGTCGAAGCTGCGCGCGGCCTGGCTGAACGGGTTTTGCGGGAAGAACCGAAAGACGTGGACAAACGTCTCGTGCGCGCCTTCCGGCACACGCTCGGTCGCGCTCCGCAGTCGGACGAAGTCGTGGTGTTGCAGAAAACCTACGCGCAACAACTCGCGAACTTCCGCCAGGATTCCGACGCCGCGAAGGCGTTGTTGAAGGTCGGTGAATCGCCATTGCCCAAGCAAGCCGACCCCGCCGAGTTGGCCGCGATGACCGCTGTGGCCAACGTGCTGTTGAACCTGAACGAAACCATCACCAAGTAGCCGCCATGTTTTTACAAAACGAAATCCAGAGAACCCTCAGCCGTCGCGCATTTCTGTCCCGCAGCACCACCGGTCTTGGCGCGCTCGCGTTGTCATCGTTGCTGAATCCGCGATTGTTCGGCGCCGAAGTTGGCGCTGGATTGAAGTCGCGCGGCGCACTCCAAACCCCGCACTATCCCTCCAAGGCCAGGCGCGTCATCTACATGTTTCAATCCGGCGCGCCCTCGCACCTCGATCTGTTCGATTCCAAACCGAAATTGAAGGAGATGACCGGCGAGGAACTGCCGCCGAGCATCCGCAAGGGACAGCGCATCACCGGTATGACAGCGGGCCAAGCCGTGCTGCGTTGTGTGGGTTCGCCCTTCGAGTTCAAACGCTACGGCAAATCCGGCGTCGAGTTGAGCAGTCTGCTGCCGAACATCGGCGGCATCGCGGACGACATCACCATAGTCCGCTCAATGTTTACCGAGCCGATCAACCACGATCCGGCGGTGACGTTCATGGGAACGGGCAATCAACAGCCGGGCCGGCCGACCATGGGCGCGTGGCTGGCGTATGGATTGGGCAGCGAGAATGAGGACCTGCCGGCGTTTGTGGTGCTCACCAGCGGCAGCGGCGGTCAGGCTTTGCAAGGGCACTATTGGGGCAATGGATTCCTCTCCGCCAACTACCAGGGCGTTCAGTTTCGCAATCAGGGCGACCCGGTGGTCTATGTTTCCAACCCGCCGGGCGTCAACGGCCAGGTGCGGCGGCAATTGATTGATGCGATGCAGGAATTGAACCGCAAACAACTCGGCGCGATTGGCGACCCGGCCATCGCCACGCACATAGACAATTACGAGCTGGCGTTTCGCATGCAGACCAGCGTGCCGGAGTTGATGGACATCGCGAAGGAGCCGAAGGAAATCCTTGAGATGTATGGCGCCGAACCGGGCAAGGCGTCGTATGCGAACAATTGCCTCCTGGCCCGACGCCTGGCGGAACGTGGCGTTCGCTTCATCCAACTTTGCCATCGCGACTGGGACCATCACGGCGGCCTGCCCAACGGCATCAAGACCCAGACCAAAACCACCGACCAGGCCAGCGCCGCTTTGATCAAGGACCTCAAGCAACGCGGCCTCCTCGACGAAACACTCGTGATCTGGGGCGGCGAGTTCGGGCGCACGGCTTATTCGCAAGGCGAGATCAAGAAGGATGATTTCGGACGTGATCATCATCCGCGCTGTTTCTCACTTTGGCTGGCGGGCGGTGGAATCAAACCGGGATTGGTTTACGGCGCAACCGATGACTTCGGCTACAACATCCTCGAGAATCCGGTCAGCGTGCATGACTTCCATGCGACGATGCTCCACTGTCTGGGCATTGATCACACCAAACTCATTTACCGCTTTGAAGGCCGGGACTATCGCTTGACTGATGTCAGCGGAGAGGTCGTGACACCCTTGCTCGCCTGATCAAGTCCCGCGTTCCGCACGCTGCAACCGGAAGCCAAGCCGAAATCCGAAAGAAAACCGAAGTGCGAAATCCGTAACGTCTAACTCGGATTTCGGTTTTCGGTTTTCTTTCGGGTTTCGGATTTCGCGTTTCGGATTTTTGCTCAGGCATCAACTCTTTGATCCGAGCGCGCGCTCCAACAGGCCTTTTTCGCGCTGGCCAAACGGCAGCTTCAGCGCTTCAGCGTGCGCGGCGGGCGTCATCTTTTCCCACGACTTTTTCAAGGCGTTGATCACCTTGTCATCGCTGGTCTTGCCTGCCAGGTCGCCGAGTTGCCGTTCGAGGAATACGAGACAAAGCGCGTCTTCCAAAACCCGTCCCTCCGCGTCATGCGGATAGTTTTTCTTCAAATTCAATTCCTGCACGCGGCGGACCGTATCATCTGGAAAACCGACCTCGCGCAAAATCTCCGCGGCCTTTTGCGCGTGAAATTTCTTGAGCGCTTCGCGCCATTGAAGGTATCCCGCGCGCGTCATCGGATACGAATTACGCGGAATCATCCAGCGGCACAGATGTTGGCAGCGCGCCGCGAGGCGCAACGCTTCCGTCGCGTCGGGGCAGAGCTTGAGCACCCAATCCGTGAGCCAGCGCGCATAGACCCGCTCGCGCGGCTGCGGCGAGCCGTTGACGTTCTCAACGTTGGGATCGCGGGCATTCTCCTCATCGAAACGGCGAATGGCGGCGTCGAATCGGGCGGAATCCAGCGGCTGAAAATTCTCCGGCATGTGGATGGTCTTATTTCAGAATTGCGTTAGAGTGACAAGCGCGAATC
>CAZNOE010000258.1:0-1968 GCA_964574525.1 uncultured Bifidobacteriaceae bacterium | reverse complement strand
TCCGGCATGTGGATGGTCTTATTTCAGAATTGCGTTAGAGTGACAAGCGCGAATCAAAACGAACGGATTGTGCTTCATTTTGTCGAACCTGAGTATGAGCAAACCAGTTTTTAGCGGGCCGCCGTCGCCGGAGGAATTTCAGCGGCAGCTTTCGGAGTTTTTGCGGCAGCATTTCCAGAACAATCGTGCTGCCTCGCCGCAGACCGAGGCAACGGGAACGCCAGAGCAGGGCGAATCACCCGCCAAAGCGGAGGAGTTCGATTTCAAATACAAACCGCGCGACGTGAAGGCGTACCTGGACCGATTCGTCATCAAGCAGGACGAGGCGAAGAAAGTTCTGAGCGTCGCATTGTGCGACCACTACCATCACGTGCGGCTGGCGCTCGACGGCAAGGAATCAGCCAACTACGCCAAGCAAAACATCATCCTCATCGGGCCGACCGGTGTGGGGAAAACCTATCTCATCCGCAGCGCGGCGGACTTGATCGGGGTGCCGTTTGTGAAGGCGGACGCAACGAAGTTTTCCGAGACCGGCTACGTTGGTGGCGACGTGGAAGACATGGTGCGTGACCTGGTGCGGCTGGCCGAGGGTGATGTCGCGCGGGCGCAATATGGCATCATCTACATTGACGAAATTGACAAGATCGCGGCGGCGGCGGGCCACGCGGGCGGCCGCGACGTGAGCGGGCGTGGCGTGCAGACGAATCTGTTGAAGCTGATGGAGGAAACGGATGTGCCGGCGCGCTCGCCGAACGATATCGCCGGTCAGATTCAGGCGATGGTGGATTTGTCGCAGCGGGGCCGGAAAACCCCGAGCACGATCAACACGCGGCATATTCTGTTCATCGTGAGCGGCGCGTTTGAAGGCTTGGAGAAGATCATTCGCAAACGTTTGCCGGAGTCGGTGATTGGCTTCGCGGCCAAGGAGCGTCCGGCGGAGACGGCGGAGGAAGTCGTGGCCCACGCGCAGACGCGGGACTTTATCGAATTCGGGTTTGAGCCGGAGTTCATCGGGCGGCTGCCGGTGCGCGTGGTCTGCCATTCCTTGAGCGAGGACGACTTGTTCCACGTCTTGAAGAACTCCGAAGGCAGCATCATCCGGCAATACGAACAGGACTTCGCCGCGTATGGCATCGAGGTGTTGTTCTCGGACGACGGCTTGCACCGCATTGCCGAACGGGCAGCGGGCGAACAAACCGGCGCGCGGGGACTGATGACTGTTTGCGAGCAGGTATTTCGCGAGATCAAATTCGAATTGCCTTCGACGACCGTGAAGCGGTTCGTGGTGACGCGCGAAGTGGTGGACAATCCGTCCGGCGAACTGCAAAAAATCCTCGGTGACCCCAAGCGCGAGGAGCGCATCGTGGCCCGTCAACTGGTCGAGGAGTTCGCGTTGCGCTTTCAAGAGGCTCATTCCCTGAAGCTGCAATTCACGGAGAAAGCGGCGGACTTGCTCGTCGAGGAGGCATTGGCCAAGGCGCAATCCGTGCGCGACCTGTGCGCGGCGCGATTCAAGGACTACCAGTTTGGCCTGCGGCTCATCGCGCAGAATTCCGGGCAGACCGAGTTTGTGATTGATGAACACGCCGTGCAGAATACGGACAAGACGCTGAGTGACTGGGTGGTGGCGAGTTACCGGCGCGGAGAGCAGAGCGGTGTCACTTGAAGGGCGGCCCCGGGAATAATATGGGCAATACCATTGACTGACGCCTTGCTCACAGAAATGACTGACGCCTTGCTCACAGAAATGACTGACGCCTTGCTCACAGAAATGACTGACGCCTTGCTCACAGAAAAGGTACAGAAAAGGGCAGCGAGCTTTACGCGAAGGCGTGAAACTGATAAATGAATCACATGCCAACTGCGCTCACTGTCGAACTCATCCAACAAGAAGCCCTCGCGTTCGCACAAGCTGAATCGAAATGGCCAGAGCCATCGCTGTTCGGCGTCACCGATGGAAAAGCAGTC
>CAZNOE010000257.1:4081-7901 GCA_964574525.1 uncultured Bifidobacteriaceae bacterium | reverse complement strand
GGTCGTGGTCAGAATCGCCTCGTTGTAGATTTCCCGGATGGCCTCCAGATCCGCAAGCGCGGCTTGTCTGATTTGGACGGTTGGGTTCATGGGCTGTGCAATTGATGAACTCACGAGCGCGACTGGCTCACTCACCGCAGGCGAGATAATCTAGCGCGTTCTTCAAGACGTTTGGCGCGACGGAACTCTCGGTACGCATCCGGTCAACGAGTCTTCCAGCTCCTCTCTCGTCAATCCTTTGAAGCCGGCCTTCGCAAGCGCTTCGTCGAGCAAGCCCTGATATTCCCGCAATCGTTCCGAACGCGCAGGGCCCGCCGCGCTTTCCCAGGCATAGCGCGCCGCGAAGACCGCCTCAAGCTGCGGGTTCCTCGACATTGAAGACGGCCTTGAGGATTTCGCGACGACGCGCGTCCGGCATCTTCGGGCCGTGCCATTCCCTTTGTGCGAGGTAAAGCATCTCCAACGTCGCCTCAACGTCGGCCAGTTTGAATTGCGCGCCGCCTTCCGCCAGACCCCCGCGCACCAGCGCCTCCGTCACCAATCGCTCGCCTTCGGCAATCAAACTGGCGACCCATGTCTTGTGCTGGCGCAAATCATTCGCCACCGGCTCGCGCAAGATCATGCGCTCGTCCTGGGTGTCACGAAACAGGTCCACCGCCTTGAACCATGCGATCACGTCTTCCGCCAGCGAATAACGTCCCGCGAGGAAGTCGCGCTGATTTTGGTCAATCACCGTTCCCACGGCTTCCCATCGCGTCGGCTCAAGGATTTCCGGCATGGAACAAAGGATGCCCGATTCGATTGGGATGTCAAATGAAGCGCGCGGGGATGCGCACGATTCACCCCTGCGCCTTATCCCACTCCTTCACCTTCGCGATGACGTAATCCACTTCTTCCGCCGTAAGCTCGGGGAACATCGGCAGCGAGACGCAGGTGGCGGCGTTGCGCTCGGCGTTTGCCAACGAGCCGGCGATGCGCGCCCCTTTGCCCCACGGATAACCGGCCTGCTGGTGAATCGCGATCGAGTAATGCGTCTTCGCGTCAATGTTGTTCTTCACCAGGAAGTCCACCAACGGATCGCGTTGTTCCGGCTTCTTCGTCTCGATGACGTAAAGATGGAACACGTGGCGGTAACCGGGCAATTCGGTCGGCAACGTGAAATTCTTCGCACCTTTGAAACCTGCGGTGTAACGCGCGGCCCACTTGCGGCGGTTGTCGTTCCACGCGTCAATGTGCTTGAGCTTGGCGCTGAGCACGCCGGCGTGCAGATCGTCAAGGCGGCTGTTGAAACCGTAGCTGTGGACGTTGCGGGCGGTCGAGCCGTGATTGCGCATTTTGCGCACTTTCGCGTCAATGTCCGCGTTGTTCGTGACCAGCGCGCCGCCGTCGCCAAACGTGCCGAGGTTTTTCTGGATGATGAAACTCGTCGCCGTCGCGTCGCTGAGCTCGGCAATCTTGAATCCTTTGCCGCTCGCGCCGATGCCCTGCGCGTTGTCCTCGATGATCTTGAGCTTGTGCTTGTCCGCAATCCTTTTGATTGCGAGCATGTCGGCGCACTGGCCGTAAAGGTGGACCGGGACGATGGCCTTGGTCTTCGGTGTGATGGCAGCCTCGATTTTCGTCGGGTCAATGCACTTTGTTTTTGGATCGCAATCCACAAGGACCGCTGTGGCACCGGCGATCCAGATCGCCTCCGCCGTGGCAAAAAACGTGTTGGCGTGCGTGATGACTTCGTCGCCCGGGCCGATGCCGAGCGCCATCAGCGCGAGCCAGATGGCGTCGGTGCCGTTGGCGAGGCCGACGGCGAACTTCGTGCCGGAGTATTTGGCGAACTCGCCCTCGAAGCGTTTGAGCATCGGGCCCTGGACATAATTCCCGCTCAGCAAGACTTCCTGGATGTTGGCGTCAATTTCCTTCTGAATGTTTTTGTATTGGCGAACGTGACCGTAGAATTCAACTTTCATGGCGCGAGGCTATCGAAGCGCGCTGGCGAAACCAAGATTTTTGTCCGTGAACACACGAAAGAAAACCCGGAGGGACGAGTTACACGAGTTACACGAGTCCCAAACTGGGCAGGTCTGCGGAAAAAATTGGGAACTCGTGTGACTCGTCCTTCCGCAAAGCAATGTGACCATCGCTGAAAAAAACCTGCCGATCAAAATGTCGCGGGCGAACCTGGACGACGTGCCGGAGTTCGCGTTGCCGGACGGATATTCGCTGCGCTGGTATCAGTCCGGCGACGAAGCGCACTGGCTGAGAATTCACCTCGCCGCTGATCGTTACAACGAGATCACACCCGAACTCTTCCGAAAGCAATTCGGTGTGGTACCGGAGCGCGGACTTCAGTCCGGTTCAGCGAGTGAAGGTCCAAGCGGAATGAATTCCGCGCTCCGCGATTTGGGCGAACGTCAGTGTTATTTGCTCACGCCAACCGGCGCAGTTGTGGGTACGGCCACAGCGTGGTTCGACGACGACTTTCAGGATTGTCGCTGGGGCCGCGTCCACTGGATGGCGATCGTCCCGGAATTTCAAGGGCGTGGGCTGGCCAAGCCGTTGCTGACCTCGATTTGCCTCCGCTTGCGCGAACTGGGCCACGAACGCGTTTATCTATCCACGTCCACCGCGCGCCAGGCGGCGATTGGGCTGTATTTGAAATTTGGATTTGAGCCGTTGATTCGAAGCGAAAGAGAAGCGGCGGTTTGGCGCGAGGTGCTGCCAACGGTCCTTCGCAGAATGTGAGTGTGCTTGTGTGACACCTCCTGGCCGGCTTTGTCCAATCGGTGGAATTTGTTCGCGGTGACGTTATGCCGATGCCAACATTTGCCGATGATCAGCAGGCCGGACAAACCAAGGATTCCGATGGGCCGGGTTCTGCCGGAACTTTTTCCACGCTCTATTGTTTCACAACTTAACAAGAGATGACAACGATTCCCCTCCAAACAGCTCGCGACATTTACGGAAGAATTGCGAACAACATCGCCAAGGTCATGGAGGGCCAGGCGGAAGCGACGCGCAAACTGCTGGCGGCGCTCGCCAGTGGCGGCCATGTGTTGCTCGAGGATTTTCCCGGCACGGGCAAGACAACGCTGGCGAAAGCGCTCGCGCGCTCGATTGACGCGCGCTTCAAACGCGTTCAATTCACGCCCGACCTGTTGCCGTCGGACATCCTGGGCGTGTCCATCTTCAACCAGCGCGATCAGCAATTTCATTTCTACGAAGGCCCGATCTTCACGGATATTTTGCTGGCCGACGAAATCAACCGTGCTTCGCCGCGCACGCAATCCGCGTTGCTGGAGGCGATGGGCGAGAGCCAGGTCAGCGTGGATGGCGAGCAGCGCACCCTGTCAGAACTCTTCTTTGTCATCGCGACGCAGAACCCAGTCGAGTTTCGCGGCACGTATCCGTTGCCTGAGGCGCAGATGGACCGGTTCGCGATGCAGTTCACGCTGGGCTACGTGCAACCAGCCGAGGAAGTCGCCATCCTGACCGCGCAGCAGCACACCCACCCGCTCGACGCGCTGCAACCGTGCGTCACGCTCGCGGATGTCCTCACGCTCAAGCACGCGGCGCAGGATATTCGCATCAGCCAGGAGTTGAAGCGCTATGCGGTGGAACTGGTCGGCGCGACGCGCGTGGCCAGCGGTGTTCAACTTGGCGCCAGTCCGCGCGCGTCAATCGCCCTGATGAAAGCGGCCCAGGCGCTGGCGTTGTTCGATGGCTTGGAGTTTGTCACGCCCGAGCAAATCCAGGAACTTGCCGTGTCCGTAATTGCGCATCGATTGGTGATGGAACCGCAAGCGCGCTTCTCCGGCCAGACCGC
>CAZNOE010000257.1:0-3981 GCA_964574525.1 uncultured Bifidobacteriaceae bacterium | reverse complement strand
TAATTGCGCATCGATTGGTGATGGAACCGCAAGCGCGCTTCTCCGGCCAGACCGCGCGGGCCGTGGTTGAAGAGATTGTGAAGAAAACCAAAGTGCCGGCGTGAGCGATGGAATGAACATCCAACATCCAACATCGAACGTCCAACATCCATTGTTCTGGCGTTCGGTGTTTCATTGGTTGTTGGGAGTTGGATGTTGGATGTTGGATGTTCACCCATGAATCCCATTCTCCGCTTCCTGTACCTCCTTTACCGCCTGTTTTCCTGGTCGCGGTTTTGGGCGGCACGCCGGCTTACGCGACCGGGGTGGGTCGTTGCGGGCGCGTTTCTCCTGACCGGCGTGATGGGGTTTGACACGGAGAACTCCGTCGCTTATCAAGCGTTCATGCTGCTGCTGGCGCTCCTGGTGGTGGCGTTCCTGTTCAGTTGGTTCTTCAAATTGCGGTTCGCGGCGGAACGCTCGCTTCCGCGGTTCGGCACCGCTGGTCAGCCCTTCAACTATCGCGTCGCAGTCAGAAACCTCACCCACAAAATCCAACCCGGCCTCACGCTGCTGGAAAATCTCGCGGATCCGCGGCCCTCGTTTCAGGAGTGGAAGGCGATGCAACTCGACGATGAGAATTACCGTCGTCCGTTTCGCCTCAGCCAGCGCCGTCGCGTAAATCCATTCAAAGTCGTGACGGTGAAAGATGCGGTCGTCCCGCCCATTCCGGCGGATCAGGCAATCGAGGCGCGCGTAGAACTCACCCCATTACATCGCGGTTTTTTGCATTTCAAGGGCGTAACGCTCGCGCGGACTGATCCGCTTGGACTGTTTCGCGCGCTGGCAAGAGTTCCGTTGCCGCAATCGGTGCTGATTCTTCCAAAGCGCTACCTGCTGCCTCCGATCGCATTGCCCGGCGCGATGCAATATCAGCAGGGCGGTGTGGCGCTCGCCGCAAACATTGGCCGGAGCGAGGAATTCGTTTCGTTGCGCGAGTATCGGCGCGGTGATCCGTTGCGGCACATTCACTGGCGCAGTTGGGCCAAGACCGGCAAACCCATTGTTAAGGAATTCGAGGACGAATTCTTCATGCGCCACGCCCTGATCCTCGACACGTTCACCGATCGGCCGCACAGCGACGTGTTCGAGGAAGCGGTTTCGGTCGCGGCATCGTTCGCCTGCACGGTGTTGACGCAAGAATCGTTGCTGGACCTGTTGTTCGTCGGGCCGCAGGCCTATTGTTTGACGGCGGGTCGCGGACTGGCGCACGCCGACCAGATGCTGGAGATTCTGGCGTCGGTGTGTCCATGCGTGGACCAGCCGTTCGGCGCGCTGGAGTTTCTCGTGATGAATCACGTGAAGGTGGTGAGCGGCTGCATCTGCGTGCTGCTGGCGTGGGATGAACCTCGCCAGATGCTTGTCAAAAAACTGAAATCCCTCGGCCTCCCGGTGCTGGTGTTCGTTATTTTGGAGAAATCTGCAATCAAAACGCTCGACCCCGGCCCGATGCGCGACGAACCGCACCGCTTGCACGCGCTGGAAATCGGGCGGATAGAAGAACAACTGGCAACGTTGAGATGAGAAGCGGATCAAAAGCTGAAATGGTAGGGCGCGTCACTCCGTGCGCGCCGATCCGGTATAGTTCGAGCATCGGCGCGCACGGAGTGACGCGCCCTACCTCGGCACCATGAAACCGCCTCCTTTTCTTCTCGGCGCGACGCTGCTCTTCTGGGGCTGGCAATCCGGCTTCCTCGTCGTCGGCGCGGCGATGGCCTTCGCGCTGGAGAGCGCACGGTTCGTCAAAGCGCGCTGGGAATTAGCCGACGAGGATTTCAGCCGCATCTGGACGTTTTGCGCGCTGATATTTTTGGCAGCGGCGGTTTACGCGTTTACCGCGAACGAAGGGCCGTCGAACTTCGGCGGCTTCTTTCAGAACCCAACTCCCCGGACGCAAAGCAACGCGGGGACTTCCAGCGCCCGCACCGCCGCCGCGTTGTTCCGCTGGCTCCCGATGATTTCCTTCCCGTTCGTCGCCGCGCAAATGTTCAGCACCAGCGAGACGATTCCATTGACGACGATTTCGCTGGTGCTGCGCCGCCGGCGGAAGAAAGCCAAAAAACTTGGCCGACCGGCGCCCGCCGAGACCAATGTTCATATCGGCTACCCGTATTTCGCGGCGTGCTTGCTGGCGGCCAGTGTTCACGCCGCCGAGGATGAAACTTTTTTCTGGGGCTTGTGCGCGCTGCTCACGTGGTCTTTGTGGGCGCTGCGTTCACGGCGATTTGCCTTCGCGGTCTGGGCCACCACACTGGCGGCGGCCGTCGCGCTGGGCTTTTACGGGCAGCGCAGCGTCACGCATTTGCAGCGCTATCTCGAAAGCCTGAACCCGCAGTGGATCGGACGTTTCATGCGACGCGGGGTTGGTTTTGATCCCACTCAAAGCAAGACAGCGCTGGGGAGTGTTGGCGACCTTAAAACCTCTGGCGCAATCGTCATCCGCCTCGAGCCAAAAAATGGCAGCCGTCCCCCGACCTATCTGCGCGCGGCGAGCTATCGAGGCTACAAGTCGCAAGTGTGGTTTGCCGGTAGCTCGAAGAACGACTTCGAAACCGTTGGCGAATCCTCGCCCGAAAGCCGGATATGGCCGTTGTTGCCCGCCAAGACCAACACCGCTGCGGTCAACATTGCCTGCTATCTCGACGGCAGAGGCAGCAATTCGCTGGCGGGTTTGCTGCCGTTACCCGGAGGCAGCGGACGATTGGAGAAGTTGAACGCATTCACTCTCAAAAAGAACAGCGCGGGCGCCGTGCTGGCCGAAGGTCCTGGCTTGCTGATTTTCGACGCGCTCTACGGTCCTGGCGCGATGATTGACTCGGCGGCCGATCCGAAGGAGGACTTGGCGGTGGGAACCGATGCGAGCACCCTCGACGCTCTGATTGATGAACTGCAGCTTCGCGGGAGAAGTCGCGCCGAGGTGTTGCAGACGCTCAGCGGATTCTTCGCGGACAAGTTCACGTACAGAACCTGGCAGGGTCGGTCGCGCGGGAGGGGAACTGGCGAGACGCCCCTCAGCCGATTCCTCCAGCAAACCCGGAGCGGCCACTGCGAATACTTCGCCACCGCCACGGTGTTGCTCTTGCGACGGCTCGAGATTCCCGCGCGCTATGCGGTCGGCTACTACGTGCACGAAGCTTCCGGCCGGAAATACGTGGTACGCCAGCGCGACGCGCACGCGTGGTGCCTGGTTTGGGACAAAGACCGAAACGTCTGGGAGGACTTTGACACCACGCCCGCTTCGTGGATGGAGGCCGAAGCGAAACGCGCGTGGAGCTTGCAATGGTTGTCGGACGCGTGGTCGCGGGTGGGATTTGAGATCGCCAAAATCCGCTGGGGACAAAGCCGGCTGCGGCAGTATCTCCTGCTGGCCATCGTGCCGGGATTGGCATTGCTGCTCTACCAGATCATTTTCCGCCGACGCCGGAGACGGGGCGAGAAGGCGCGGACAGCGATCAGCGATTTCGTGGGCGCCGGGCTTGACTCGGAGTTCTATCTGTTGGAAAAGAGGCTCGCTGAACGCGGAGTGCCGCGTGACGCAAGCGAACCACTTTCCGACTGGCTGGAGCGCGCCGCGGCGGCGGCTGACCTGGAAGACCTGAGGGGCTCGCTGCGCGAACTGCTGGGGCTGCACTACCGCTACCGCTTTGATCCGCTGGGCTTGAACGAGGCGGATCGCGAAGCGCTGAAACGCGAGGCGAGGGAATGCTTGGAAAAGTTGTCGCTTGCGAGGAAGCCGGTTGCCGCCGAAAGATGAACCAGATTTGCAACCTTTGTCCGCTCGTATTCGGGAGGATTCTAGGGCAAAAAGTATGTTCGACAGAATCTTACGTCCGAAATAGTGTTGCGTTATGAACCGAGATAGGCTGCAAAGTTTGCAGCCGACTTAGATGTTGAACTAAACCGCTTCGCGGAGGGTTCTCGCGTCGTCGTCTGAGTTTTTCC
>CAZNOE010000256.1:3017-7920 GCA_964574525.1 uncultured Bifidobacteriaceae bacterium | reverse complement strand
GCCGCCCACACCTCCTGCTGCTCGATCGGTGCACACAACCTGACTTCGGACAAGGCGATGCGCGGCAGATTCTGCCGGGCGATTTGATTCAGTTGCAAAACGAGACCATCACTCTCCAGCAACGGATGCATGTGAGTGATCCCCGCCGGCGTCAGATCGAGCAACGTGGAGTCGTCGGCCACCAATCCAATCCGAACTTCATTTGGTGCGATTGTGAACCGGCAAAGTTTCATGGCGTGAGAGTGTACCAAATCCCGGTCGCTGTGGCATGGACAATCATATTGAGTTCGGCGCGGTTTTCCGAAGATCGTGATTTGGCTCGCCCTCACCCCGGCCCTCTCCCCCGGGGAGAGGGAGAATCGTTTGCCGTCTCCTTGCGATTGTGGAGTCACGCGCAATTCGGGAGGTTCCCGACGAACCACAGCACGCGGCAACAGACACACTGACCTCCGAAGGATTCGAAGAGTTCGATTGCTGTTCCCTCTCCCCGGGGGAGAGGGCCAGGGTGAGGGCGAGCGTTTCTCCAAATTCACTCCCAAACCTGTTGCGCATTGACGCGAGCCGCCGCCCCTCATCAAACTCCCTCAATGACGAACCGTGCCGCCACCGCCACGCACACGCGCCATTGGGTCATTGTGTTCGCCATCGTACTGGCGGTGATTCAATACATTGACCGCGTCTGCATTTCCCAGGCGATGCCGGACATCGCGCGCGACCTCACGCTCACGGACGCGCAGAAGGGCGCGATCTTCTCCGCGTTCGGGCTGGCTTACGCGCTCTTCGAAATTCCCACCGGCTGGCTGGGCGACAAAATCGGCGCGCGAAAGGTGCTCGTGCGCGTGGTGCTGTGGTGGTCGTTTTTCACGGCGGCCACCGGCTGGGCGTGGAACCACGTCTCGATGGTCATCACGCGGTTTTTGTTCGGCGCCGGCGAGGCGGGGTGTTTCCCCAATCTCACCAAAGCCTTTAGCGCCTGGCTCCCGCTCCGCGAGCGCAACCGGGCGCAGGCGATCATGTGGATGGGCGCGCGCTGGGGCGGCGCGTTCACGCCTCTGCTGGTCGTCGCGGTCATGGCATTCGTAAGCTGGCGAACGGCCTTCCACATTTTCGCGCTGCTGGGCGTGGCGTGGACTATCGTCTTCTACTGGTGGTTTCGAGACAACCCGCGCGATCGCAAGAGCGTCAACGCGGCCGAGTTGGAATTGCTCAAAGGAAACGAAGAAAACGTCAAAGGCCACGGCGATGTGCCCTGGCGTGAACTCCTGACCCGTCCAACCATGTGGATGTTGTGGGCGCAATACTTCTGTCTAAGCTACGGCTGGTATTTCTACATCACCTGGCTGCCCGATTACTTGAAATCCGAACGCGGTCTGGACATCAAGGCCAACGCCTTCATGAAATGGCTCGCCGGTTTGCTGGAAGGCTCGCTCAGTCCGGAACTGACCGCGAAAGTGCTGGGAGCGGCGTTGGCGGGCATCCCGCTGCTCTTCGGCGGCTTCGGCTCGCTCACTGCGGGCGCCATCTCCAACCGCTGGCTGGCGCGCGGCGGCCACGTGGTGCGCGTCCGCCGCTTCTTTGCCTTCCTCGGATTCACCGGCGCATCGGCGCTCTTGATGACTTCCTTCTACATCAAGGACCCGTTGCTCGCGATGTTGTCCATGGGCATGGCGAGCTTCTGCAATGACCTGACCATGCCCGGCAGTTGGACCACCTGCATGGACGTGGGCGGCAAGTATGCCGGCACCGTCTCCGGCAGCATGAACATGATGGGTAATTTCGGCGGCATGGCCGGACCGCTGGTCGTCGGACTGGTGCTGCAATTCACGAACCGCGACTGGCAGCTGGCCTTTCTCATTTCCTCGATCATCTATTTTCTCGGCGCATTCTGCTGGCTCTTCATTGACCCGGTCACGCCGCTGGAGCAGCCACGCAAAAAATGAAGAGCTACACGCGGCTCTTACGGTTTTCCTTTGTCTCCTGGCTTGCTGTTGCTTCAATGAACTCATGAGTTCCAACACCGACGTGTTCGATTCCGCCGCGGCAGAGATCTACCAAATCCAGACTCACGCGCGCGGCCCGGCCGGAAGTCTGCCGCTCACGGAAGAACTGCTCTTGAACAGTCCGAGCGGCGATTTGTTCGGCCTGACGCAAAATGCCGGCATGGGCTGGAATCCGGCCGAAGTCGGACGCAAACAATTCCTCATTCTCAGCACGCAAGGCGGACTGCGCGCACCCGATGGCAAACCCATTGCGCTCGGTTATCATACCGGGCATTGGGAGATTGGGTTGCTCGTCCAGGCCGCGGCGGAGGAATTTCGCCGGCTGCAAACCATTCCCTTCGCCGGTTTTTGCTCCGATCCTTGCGATGGCCGCACGCAGGGAACAACAGGGATGTTCGACAGCCTGCCCTATCGGAATGATGCCGCGGTGATTTTTCGACGGCTGGCCCGCTCGCTTCCGTTGCGTGCCGGCGTGCTGGGCATCGCGACGTGCGACAAAGGTCTGCCGGCGATGATGATGGCCGTGGCGGGTTTGCGTGATTTGCCGTGCGTGATCGTTCCCGGCGGAGTCACGTTGCCGCCGAGCAACGGTGAAGACGCTGGTGCGGTGCAAACACTCGGAACTCGTTTCGCGCACGGCTTGGTTTCCTTGTCGGAAGCTGCTGACCTGGGCTGCCGCGCTTGCGCGTCGCCCGGCGGCGGCTGTCAGTTCCTCGGCACCGCCGCCACTTCACAAGTGGTCAGCGAGGCGCTCGGGCTGTCGTTGCCGCACTCGGCACTCGCGCCTTCTGGACAACCCGTGTGGCTCGACATGGCACGGCGTTCAGCGCGTGCGCTTCATCATTTGGACGAACGCAAATTGGTCATGCGTGATGTTCTATCACCCGCGAGTATCCAGAACGCGATGGTGCTGCACGCCGCGTTTGGCGGCTCCACGAATCTGTTGTTGCACGTTCCCGCCATCGCTCATGCCGCCGGACTGAAACGGCCGACGGTGGAAGACTGGATTTCCGTCAACCGTCGTGTCCCTCGATTGGTCAGTGTTTTACCAAACGGCCCGGTCCATCATCCCACGGTACGTGTATTCCTGGCCGGCGGCGTGCCGGAAGTGATGCTGCATCTGCGGCGGCTGGGCTTGCTCAATACTGACGTGCTCACGATCACAGGAAAAACTTTGGCGGAGAATCTCGACTGGTGGGAAACTTCTGAGCGGCGGCGGCGTTTCCAGGAACTGCTGCGCCAGCAGGACAGCGTGGACGCGGATGAAGTGATCCTGTCGCCCGAACAAGCGCGAACGCGTGGTCTGACAAGCACCTTGGTTTTCCCGCGCGGCAACCTCGCGCCGGAAGGCTCCGTTGTGAAAGCCACCGCCATTAACGCTTCCGTGGTTGATGCGGATGGCGTCTATCGCAAAGAAGGCCCGGCGCGCGTCTTTGTAAGCGAGCGAAGCGCCATCGCCGCCATCAAACAGGGTGAGATCAAGGCGGGCGATGTGCTCGTCCTGACCGGCATCGGCCCCATGGGCACCGGCATGGAGGAAACCTACCAGGTCACCAGTGCGCTGAAGCAGATTCCCCACGGCAAGGAAGTCGCGCTCCTGACGGACGCGCGCTTCTCCGGCGTCTCGACCGGCGCGTGCATCGGACACATCGGCCCGGAAGGTCTGGCGGGCGGGCCAATCGGCAAAATCCTGGATGGCGACATCATCCGCATTCACATTGACCGCAATCGCATTGAGGGGAGCATTGATCTGGTGGGCGAAGGCGAACGCCGTTTCACGCCGGAGGAAGGCGGCCGAATTCTTGCACAGCGTGCAACACGAAAAGACCTGTCGCCGAATGCCGCTTTGCCGGAAGACACACGCCTGTGGGCCGCTCTGCAACTGGCCAGTGGCGGAACCTGGGCCGGGTGCGTTTATGATGCGGAATGCATCACGGCGATTCTCGAAGCCGGGCAAGCAGGTCTCGGCAGTTCAAGACCTTCTCCATGAGATCAATCGGGACGTAGTAGTACTGGTTTGAAGCTTCGAAGCCGATGCGGGAATCGCGCGACTGAATATCGTAAAGACGGCAGGCGAGCACGATTTCGTCCTTCAATACGCGTTCCATCGTGGCTCGTTGCGGCGCGGCGGCGCGCCGGGCCAACACGAAGCGCGCCTGGTTCGCTGAGCTGCGCAAATGGATGGCGGCGGCTTCCGCGACGCCACATTCCTCAGCCAACGCCCGGCGCTGCACGTGCGTTGCTCCCGCTGACTGCGCCGCGGCGGTTCTGAGTTCAGCAAGCGCGCGGTCGAACCCGTCGGCGACTTTGTCGAGTTGCTGGACGAAAACTTCCGGAGGATAAACCGCGCGCCACTGGTCCAAGTCGTCATACGGAAATCCCACCATTGTGGCGCGGTAACCGGTGGGCTCGTTCCAAAGCAAATTCGCCGGACCAAGTTGTTGCGGTCCGGAATAGACGACGCCGATGTGATACGGAAATTCCCTAAACGCCGCGCTGAAGCCGCGCCACGCCGTCACGATCGCCGGCGCGAGCGTTTTGCCAAACCTTCGTTCCGCCACGCGCCGCATCGCTTCGTCCGCCGAGCCGCACGCCAATGTCTCGGACACGACCTCCAGGTTCGGCGACGGGTAACCACCGAGCGTCCAGCCGAGCATCAGGCCGTTGACGTTCGCCTCGCGCAGGTTTTCCGCATGGCGGGCAACGTTTTCTATAGCGGGAATGTAAGGCACGGCCGAGAGTTCCCACGTGTTGCCGGCTTGGATCTTGGCGATGGTTTTCAGTCCCCGCTCCCGCGCGAGTTGCCAGTGCCGTTTCGCGCGCGGGCCGGGGCCGATAGCGGAAATCGAATACTCGCCCACCTGGGTCTTCACGCCGCCGCGTTCGATGGGCAGACTCCATTC
>CAZNOE010000256.1:0-2917 GCA_964574525.1 uncultured Bifidobacteriaceae bacterium | reverse complement strand
GAAAAGAAAATCGTCTTCGCGCAACGTGTAGGCGAGTTGTTCCGCCGTCCATCCCAACAGATCGAGCAATTGTTCGTAGGGCAGCAAATGCCAGTTCCTCTTGATCACGGTGATGTAGGAGCGCGCCTGCTGGTCGCGCGTAATGTGCGGCGGATCGCCCAGGCCCATCGCGCGCCCCAAACGCAAGATGTCGATCCGCTTCGCGCCGACCACCCGCGCCATGCGATCGGGAGTCACTAGCGGCCAGTTGCGCCAGACGAAGGCATGGAGACGACTCGGAAAATGCGGGAACGAAACCGGCTTGGGCGCTGTGCCTTTGGGAAGATCGGCAACAGAAATCGTGGACGGTTTCCCGGCAACTCCTGCCAACGTCGAACAAGCAGACGCTCCGAACGCTAATGCGCCAACTGCAGCGGTACTGGTCTTGAGGAAATGCCGTCTTGATTGACCGTTCAGCGGGGATTCCATGAGAATTCCCCTATAATCTAAGTTTGCGCTCCAGAATCTCACCGACCAGTGCTGGGTTCGCCTTGCCCTTGCTCAATTTCATCACCTGGCCCTTGAGAAAATTCAGCGCGGCGGCTTTGCCGGATTTGAAATCGTTCGACGATCCGAGCTGAGGTCCGCAAGATCAAAGGCGGGCTTCTCCTACCAGCGCTTCCACCTCGGCGATCACCTCCGGGAGATTCGGACGGTTGAAGCTCATTTGTGGCGCGGGCAGGCGATGATGCTTGATGTCAGGCGGCGCATGCTTGTGATGCGGATGCGTGGCTTGCAGAATCGCATCGGCCGGATGCGGCTGGCAGTCATACCAGAGAAGCTTCTCCTCACCGCGCCAAACTTCATAACCGTAGGCGTCGAGAACGGCTGGCATCCGATCCGCCACGATCCGTTCCACGACCACCAACCGAAAGCCTTGATCGAAGTGAATCTCCCCGGCCACGCGGGCCAGCGATGCCCCACGGCGGACGAGGGTGACAGTGGATTGACGGATAGACTTGAACTGCTCGGGCAGCGTGTAGAGGAACAATTCGTAGTCCTCCAGCGTGCGCAAAGGATTGCTCACGCGGCGGCATGGACCAAACCGGCCAGCCCCGGGCGTTGCGCTTGGAGACGGCTGATTTCGTTGCGATACTCCGCCAACCGCGCCAGCCAGGTGCGATACACGCTCGCCCACTCAGTGAAATCCAGCGCCCACGCATCATTCTCCGGCTCTTCCCCCTGGGCATAGGCGGCATAAAAGACCTCGGAATGGACCCCATACTTGCGCTCGTACGCAAGCAGTTCCTCTTCCAGCGCGTGGATGTCCGCCAACAGGTTTTTCGCACTCATAAGCCGACGGCAATCTAGCCCAACGGCGGCGCTTGCGGAAGTCTTTGTTTGCCGACGCGATCGGGAAGGCTCATCAGGATCGTCACGCCTCCAGCTTCCGCTCCAGGATCGCGCCGACCAGTGAGGGGTTCGCCTTGCCCTTGCTCAGCTTCATTACCTGGCCTTTCAGGAAATTCAGCGCGGCGATTTTGCCGGATTTGAAATCGTTTGCCGGGCCGGGATTCGCAGCGATGACTTCGTCGCAGAACTTTTCAATCGCGCCGGTGTCGCTGACCTGGGCGAGGCCTTTCTCCTGAACGATGGCCGCCGGTGATTTGCCGGTGTCGAACATCTCGGCGAAGACCTGCTGTGCGGCGGAACTGCTGATGGTTTTGTTTTCGACGAGGCTGACGAGTTCGAGCAGCGCGGCGGGTTGGAATTTAAGCAGCGTCAGGGCGTCACCTCTCGCGATGGTAGGGACGCGTTCCACCGCGTCCCCATCTTCTCTTTTAGTTTGGGACGCGGTGGAACGCGTCCCTACCGCCTCGGCCAGCTTCGCCTGCAAGTTGTTGATCACCAAGTTGGCTACAGCTTTGGGATTCTTGGCCCGCTTGGCGATGCCTTCGAAGTAATTCCCCAACTCGACGTTGCTCTTGAAAACCTCCGCATCGCCCGCAGGCAACTGGTATTCGCGCATGAAGCGTTGCTTGCGCGCCAGCGGCAACTCCACCACGCGCGCCTTCATCGCAGCCAGCCACGTGTCATCTGGCACGAGCGGCATCAAGTCCGGGTCTGGAAAATAGCGGTAGTCATGCGCATGTTCCTTGGTGCGCATTTCTTCGGTGATGCCGGTCCCGTCATCCCAGCGGCGCGTGGATTGGATCAGCTTGCCACCCTTCTTGAGCACTTCGATCTGGCGCGGGATTTCGTATTCCAACGCGCGGCGCACGCCGGAAAAGCTGTTCATATTTTTGATCTCAATCTTCGCGCCGAGTTCTTTCGTGCCGATGGGACGGACGCTCACGTTCACATCGCAGCGCACCATACCCTTCTCCATGTCGCGATCGGTCACGCCGCCTTGCATGAGAATTTCCTTGAGCGCGTTGAGATATTCGTAGGCCATGTCCGCGCTGGTAATGTCCGGCTCGGAAACAATTTCCATGAGCGGCACCCCGGCGCGATTGAAGTCCAGTCCACTGTGGTGCTCGAAATGAAAACTCTTGCCCACGTCTTCTTCCAGATGCGCACGAGTGATGCGGACGCGCGACAGACCGCCGCTGAACTCAAACTCGACATAGCCGTTCGCTGTGGATGGCTTGTCGTACTGGGTGATCTGGTAATTCTTCGGCATGTCCGGATAGAAATAACTCTTCCGGTCGAACTTCGCGAAGCGGGGGATTTCGCAGTTGAGGAGAAAACCCGTGAGCACGGTCAGCCGCAGCGCCTCGTCATTGGGCACGGGTAACACGCCGGGCAGGCCGAGACAGACGGGGCAGACGTTCGTGTTCGGCTCCGCGCCGTATTGATTGGCGCAGCCGCACCACATCTTGGATTTCGTTTTGAGCTGGACGTGGGTTTCCAGGCCGATGACCGCTTCGTATTCCAT
>CAZNOE010000255.1:0-7997 GCA_964574525.1 uncultured Bifidobacteriaceae bacterium | reverse complement strand
CCCGCCGTGAAAATCTTCGGCCCCTATTCCGGCAAGCTTGGCAATCGCAGTGATCGGGTCGCGCTTGAAAAACCGCAGTACCCCGACGTGCCGGGCGGCGACTATTCGTGGGTGATCGTGGACGAGGTGATTTATGGGAATCAATCGCCCTGGCCCGGCACGGCGAACGGAGATGGCAACTCGCTGCAACGAGCCGTTGTCAACGGTTGCGGCAACAATCCCCTGAATTGGTTCGCTGGGGTGCCGACAGCCGGGCAGCTTTCCACTGCTGACCGCGACGGCGACGGGATGCCGGACGAGTGGGAACTGGCCAACCAGTTGGATCCGGACAATGCCAGTGACGCGGCGTTGGATGCTGACGCCGACGGCTATACGAACCTGCAGGAGTACCGCGCCGGCACGAATCCTCGGGACGCTGCGAGCGCGCTCAAGTTTACTTCCGTCAACGCGCAGGAAGGTTGCCTCAGATTGCAGTTCATTGCCATGGCCGGCCACTCGTACACCATTCAGCGTCGAGATGATTTGACCGGCGGCGCATGGTTGAAGCTGCAAGACTTTCAAGCTTCGCAGACCAACGGTTTCCAGGAACTGATGGATTGGGCTCCGACGAATTCTCCGCAGCGATTTTATCGTCTGGTCACGCCGTCCCTGCCGTGAGGCTTTGAAATAAAAAATGCCCCGCGCGAAGGCGGGGCTGAAATTGGTTGCGGGGCTGGGATTTGAACCCAGGACCTCAAGGTTATGAGCCTTGCGAGCTACCAGGCTGCTCCACCCCGCGATCCGGAAGGCCGCGTAATATTGCCGAAGGACTGGATAAGCGCAAGAGTTATATTCCCCGGGTAATGCGGCGACGAATCATGTCCAGAATGTCGTTGCGCCAGCAGGGATTCCTGCAATCATAACCCAGTCATCGGAGCGTAGCTCAGCCCGGCTAGAGCGCGTGGTTTGGGTCCACGAAGTCGCAGGTTCAAATCCTGTCGCTCCGACCATTTTTCTTCCTTCAGATCAGGCACTTGCCACGCGACCGTTCACTGTTCATTTGACGAAATCAGCCGGTGTCCTGACTATCCGCGCTTGATGAAAACATCGGGAGTAGTTTCAAGCGGCGGTTTCTCGCGCCAGGATAACCCTGGACCAAGCCGCACGCCCCTGCCATGACCGGCTCCGGAGTTCATCGTCCGCGCAACGTTGATTGGAAGCGTGCTGCCGCGCTGCTTTACGGCGATTGGGGCACGAGCAAAGCCTATGTCATCGGCTTGGCGTTCGTGGCGGCGGGGTATGCCTCCTTCCCGATCATCGTCGCGGTTTGCGCACTGACGGCAGTTGTCGGCTACAACTACATCGTCATCTGCAAACATTTTCCCGACGGCGGCGGCGTGTATTCCGCCGCGCGGCATCAAGCCCGGGTACTGGCTGTGATTGGCGCATTGCTGCTGGTGGCCAATTTCGCCGTGACCGCCGCGATGAGCGGTTGGGCGGCGATGAATTACCTCGGCGTGCCAGGCGAGTTCACGCGCTGGGCTACATTGGCCGTCCTCGTGGGCGTTGCCGTGATGAATTATTTCGGGCCGAAACACACGGGCAACCTCGCTCTGTCACTGGCTTTGCCGATGGTCGTCGCCGTTGTGGCCATCATTGTCCTGGCCGCACCCCATCTTTCAACGGCCAACTTGGAAGCGCCGCATGGTAGTTTCAAAACCAACTGGGTGGCGTTCGTAGGCGTCATCCTCGCGTTGAGCGGCGTGGAGGCCATCGCCAACCTCACCGGCGTGATGAAGCTTGACCCTGGCGCGACTCCGGAGTCGCCGCGAGTCGGGCAAACCGCGCGCAGGGCCATCTTGCCCGTGGCTGTCGAGGTTGTACTGGGGACGACGCTGTTGGGTTGGGCGATGTTGTCGTTGCCGCGCAGCCTGCAACCGGAACTGAACAAGCGGTGGGAAGACATGATGCGGTTTCTGGCCGAGCAATATGGTGCGCTGATGTTTGGCGTGCCTTTTGGCCAGGTCTTCGGGATCGTCGTCGGCATCATAGTCGGGTTGCTCCTTTTGAGCGCGGTGAACACAGCCATCGGCGCGCTCATCGGCCTGTTCTACATGATGGCGCGCGACGGCGAAATGCCGCATAGCTTCACGCAGCTCAACGCGCATGGCGTGCCGTGGATTCCGCTGGTGTTCGCGACTGCGCTGCCTTTTGTGGTCGCAGCGTTCTCGGCGGATCTTGCGTCACTTGCCGGGCTGTACGCCATCGGCGTGGTGGGCGCGATTGCGGTGAACCTCGGCTCGTGTGTGTTTAATCCCAAGCTCGCGCTCAAATGGTATGAGCGGGCGGTAATGGCGTTCACATTCGTGGTGTTGTTCGCGGTGGAACTGACCATCGCCAAGACCAAACCTGACGCGCTTTTCTTTGTCTGCTGCATCCTGGGCATCGGCTTTGTCCTGCGCTGGCGGGCGATGAAGCATGCGGGCTTTGAGACCGTCATCATCAAGCGCGAACTCGCTGCCGCCGTCAGCCGGGAGTTCGCAGCCAACTTCCGGCCCAACCTTACGCCCGGCCAATCCATTCTGGTGGCCGCGCGCGGCATGACGCCTGTGCTCCGGTATGCCATTGAAGAGGCCAAGTTGCGCCAGGGAAATCTCTACGTGCTTTACATCAAGGAACTCGCGGTGACCCTGCCCGGCCCGCTGGCCGACGCCGCGCGCCCGCGCTGGCAGGACGACACGCAAGCCGCGAACATCATGGGCGCCATGCTCCAACTCGGACACGAACTGAGCGTCTCGGTCCTGCCCCTTTACATCGTCAGCGAAAATCCCGCCGCCACGATCCTCGACATCTCCGCCACCATCGGCGCGGATGTTTTGATGCTCGGCTCACCGCACCGCACCAACCTCGCCCGCCTGCTCAAAGGCAACGTGGTGAATGAAGTCGCCCGCAACCTGCCGGAAAACATTCAATTGGTAATCCACGGCTGACTTGGAGCGCCGGTCTCAGACCCGGCGCGTTTCAAGCCTTCGACACCAACGTGCCGGGTCGGAGGCTGGCGCTCCAAGCGTGGCGATAATTTTCAGCGCTGCGCAATTTCCCACAGAGAAACGGCCATCTCGCTTTCATCAGTGCGATTAAAATGCCCAGTCAAATCAGGGGTTTCCCGCCATACATGAATTGTTTTCAACCATCGTGGCACCGCCATTGCTAAACGGCGGTTGTGTTTAAGCGCACCCCGGTGAATTCAGTCAGGCCTTTGCGGTTTGACCGCGCCATGGGCCGTCCGGATGGACGGCGGGCCGGGCTGTTTTGCCGCAGTCGTCCCTAAAACCTATGAAGAAAATCGAAGCCATCATCAAGCCGTTTAAGCTCGAGGAGGTCAAAGATGCCCTGGGCGAAATCGGCATCGAAGGAATGACCGTCAGCGAAGTGAAAGGGTTCGGGCGGCAAAAAGGCCACACCGAAATCTACCGCGGCAGCGAATACACGGTGGACTTTCTTCCCAAGATCAAAGTCGAACTCGTCGTGGCGGACGGCCAGGTGGAGGCCGCCGTATCCGCGATTGTGAAGTCGGCCAAGACCGGAAAGATCGGCGACGGCAAAGTATTCGTCTCGACCATCGAACAGGCCGTGCGCATCCGCACGGATGAAAAGGGGGAAGCCGCCGTATAGAACTTTGTCACCACACCACGAACACCAACGCATATAATGAAAAAACTCCTACTTCTATCCGGTCTGATTGCAGCCGTCTTCTTCATTGGCCCGGCCTGGGCGGGCGAAAGCACACCGGCACCCGAGCGCACTGACAAGGAGCGCATCGAGGATCTCGAAGCTTACGTCAACAACGGCGCGCGGAACGCCAGCACGAACGCGCCGTCCAAGATCGGTGGCGCCGGCCCCGGCCATAATGGTTTCCAAATGGTTTGCACCGCCTTGGTGCTTTTCATGACGCTGCCCGGACTCGCCCTGTTCTACGGCGGGCTGGTGCGCCGCAAGAACGTGCTGTCCGTCCTCGCGCAATGCTTTGGCATCGCCGGGCTGGTCTCGATCCTTTGGTATGTTTTCGGTTACAGCATGGCATTCCACAGCGGGAATCCGTTTTGGGGATCATTCGACTGGGCCTTTCTGAAGGGAGTTGATTCCAGTCCCAACACGGACTACGCGGCCTGGGTTTCGCACAACGTCTTTTCCATGTATCAACTCATGTTTGCGATCATCACGCCTGCGCTGATCATCGGTGCGATCGCCGAGCGTATGAAATTCTCAGCCGTCCTGCTGTTCGTGGCGCTGTGGATGGTCGTTGTTTACTTCCCACTGGCCCACATGGTTTGGGGCATTGATGGCTGGATGAACGGCGTCTGGAACAAGGACGCTGGGATCCACGCGATTGACTTCGCCGGCGGCACGGTGGTGCACATGTCGTCAGGTTGGTCGGCACTCATTCTGTGCCTGATCCTCGGCAAACGCCTGGGCTTCGGCAAAGAACCCATGCCCCCGCACAGCATGGTGCTGTGCATGGTCGGCACCGGCATGTTGTGGGTGGGTTGGTATGGGTTCAACGCTGGCAGCGCCGCCGCTGCGGACGGCATCGCGGCGAATGCCTTTATGACAACGACACTCGCCACAGCCGTTGCGTCCTTCGTCTGGGCGATGGCTGAATGGATCACGCGCGGCAAACCCAGCGTCCTGGGATTCTGTTCTGGCGCGGTGGCTGGCTTGGTCGTCATCACGCCCGCGTGCGGTTTCGTTTCGGCCAAGGGTGCTGTGATCATCGGCGTTGCTGCCGGGCTGATACCGTATTTCGCCTGCTGGAAGATCAAGGCCTGGCTCGGTTATGACGATGCGCTGGATACTTTCGGCGTTCACGCGGTCGGCGGCACGCTGGGCGCATTCCTGACCGGAATCCTGGCAACGCCGGTTGCCAATCCCAACTTGAATCTCAATCTCGCCAGCATCGTCCGCCATACGCTCTGGCTCGAACAAATCAAGGCCATCGCTGTCACCCTTGTGCTCGCGGTGGTCGGAACCACAATTATTGCATTCATCGTCAAGGCGGTGCTGGGCCTCCGGGTTTCTGCGGAAGTCGAAACCTCCGGTTTGGACTTGGCAGAGCATGGCGAGGAAGGGTATCACCAAGCGCGCTAGTTCTCGGAGCGCAGCGGAAGCAAACAGAAATAGACAGCTTGGCCGAGGTCATGGTGGCACGACAGTGGGTCGTGGCCACCGTGACCTTGCGATTTACCAACAACAAAAACCAAATCAACAGAAAACATGAGCACACCCAAGAGCGTGATTGAAATGGCCAAAAAGGCCGGAGCAAAAATGGTGGACGTGAAGTTCGTGGACACCTTCGGCACCTGGCAGCACTTCAGCGTACCCATCAGCGAACTGACCGAGGACGTTTTCAGCGACGGCTACGGCTTCGACGGTTCATCCATTCGCGGCTGGAAATCCATCGAAGCCTCCGACATGCTCGCCATGCCGGACCCGAACAGCGCGTTCATTGATCCTTTCATGGCCGTGCCGACGCTGTCGCTCACCTGCACCATCGCCGAGACGGGCACCAAGGAAGCTTACAACCGCGACCCGCGCGGCATTGCTCAACGCGGCGAAGCTTACCTCAAGAGCACCGGCCTCGCCGACACCGCTGTGTTCGGCCCCGAAGCCGAGTTCTTCATCTTCGACAACGTCCAGTTCGACACCAAGAGCAACGGCACTTTCTATTCCGTGGACGGCGAGGAGGGCATTTGGAATTCCGGTCGCGACGAAATGCCCAACCTCGGCAACAAGATTCGCCACAAGGAAGGCTATTTCCCCGTCGCGCCGGTTGACACCCAGCAGGACATCCGCACCGAGATGTGCCTGGTGATGGAAGAACTCGGCATCAAGATCGAGCGCCAGCACCACGAAGTCGCCACGGCGGGACAGGCGGAAATTGATTTCCGTTTCGACACGCTCGTGAAGACGGCGGACAACATGATGCTCTACAAATACGTCATCAAGAACATCGCGAAGAAGCACGGCAAGACCGCGACCTTCATGCCCAAGCCGCTCTTCGGCGACAACGGCTCCGGCATGCACACGCATCAATCGCTCTGGAACAAAGGCAAGCCACTCTTCGCCGGCAAGGAATACGCGGGCCTCTCGCAGATGGCGCTTTACTACATCGGCGGCATTCTGAAACACGCCAAGGCCCTGTGCGCGATTTGCAGCCCGACGACCAACAGCTACAAGCGCCTCGTCCCCGGTTACGAAGCGCCGGTGAACCTCGCCTACAGTGCGCGAAATCGTTCGGCGTGTATCCGCATCCCGACCTTCAGCGAAAGCCCCAAGGCCAAGCGCATCGAGTATCGTCCGCCCGACCCCAGCGCCAATCCGTATCTCTGCTACACCGCGCTGCTGATGGCCGGTCTGGACGGCGTGCTCAACAAAATTGATCCCGGCGAGCCGATGGACAAAAACATGTACGAATTGCCGCCGGAAGAACTCGCGAAGGTCCCGCAGATTTGCGGCAGTCTGGAAGAAGCGCTGAACCATCTGGAGAAGGATCATGCGTTCCTGCTCAAAGGCGACGTGTTCACCACAGATTTCCTTGACATGTGGATCAGCCACAAGCGCAAGGAGCACGACGCGCTGCGCCTGCGTCCGCACCCGTACGAATTCCATCTCTACTACGACGTGTAATTCGTCGAGACGCTCAGAAGGTTGGGTCAAAGAGCAAAACGGCGCGGATGGTTGGTCCGCGCTGTTTTTTTTGCGAAGAACACCGCTTTTGACGCGTTATTCTTTTGGTGTGGATTCACCGATGGAAACGATGTGCAGCGGACTGATCGTGTGGGAAATGTCTTTGTCGTCAATGACGACGACCACGCGCGGAGTTACCGCGATGAAATCGCGATGCGGAATTTTGAATTCTCGCCCATCCGACAAGCGCAGAGTGAATGGATGAAAACCGTTGCTCAGGCGCTGTTTGATTTGGTCTATAATCACGTCCAAGACTAACATTGCCGCCGAATACGCTCAAGCCATTTCACCGACCGCTTGCTCGTCACTGTGGATGGAAAGATAAAGGAGAGGAGCGTCGGGATACCCGGCAAATAGTCGCTTAAGAGACTTCTGGAAGAGGTGGTCGGGAAAAAGGGCCGACTACAGGAGCAGAAACACTCAGGGCGTGGTTTTTGAGTGGCGGGCACTGACAACGCGCAGCGTCAGGTATGTTCCCTTGCCGTCCGGTCGTTCGACCAACATCCCGGCGATCCCGCCGCAGGTGAGCAACGGCGGTTGCGGCGCCGTGGCGATGAGCGTGATGTTCAGCGCCGGTTGATTGTTGAGATCGAGGGCCACCGGAAATTGGTAGAGCTTTGGATTCGCCGGCAGGGTCAATAGCGCGTCGGGGGCCATGGCGATGTGTTTTACGTCGAAGCGAATGTTCGCGTTCACCCCGCCGTGACGAACCATTGACCAGAGCGATGGCAGGTCCACGATTTTGAACAGGATATCGTCCAGTCCGGCCGTTTCCTGAACGATGGCAAAATACGACATCAACGCCGGGGCGGAGCCCGCGAGGGCGCGTTCGTCCTCGGCGGTGAGTTGCAGAGCGTCAGCCATCTTGCGGTTCTTGGTGATCTCAGTTTCGCTGAAGGGCTTCGAGTTGAATGCGAACGATCCTTTCCTCTCATGGTTTGGGTCAACCTGGTTCAAACGCAAGACGACCGCGGCCGCGCGGTCAAGGCCGAGGGACAAAAAGCCCCTGTCCATGGCGAAGCGAGCGCTTTTGTCCAGGGCCTTTGGCGGTTTTCTCTTCGCGTCCGGTTCGGCGAACGGCCCAAGCGTTCGCAAGGTGACGGATGCGGGCGAAGACACGAACTTGAGTTTATTTCCAGTCGAGGAGTACATGACCATCGGCCGCGCCGGCTTGGCCGATTGCTCTTTGGCATCAGGCGTCACCGCTTCGAGGTAGAGGAGCCATTGCGTCCGGCGGCCATTCTTTTCGCAGAACGTGACCAGCGCGGTGA
>CAZNOE010000254.1:1429-8017 GCA_964574525.1 uncultured Bifidobacteriaceae bacterium | reverse complement strand
ATGCGCTTCAACGAGATCATGGCGGGCGCGCGGGCGGATTTGGTCTGCAAGATCTATGGTGACAGCTTCGAAGAGCTGGAGCGGCTGGCGGGCGAAGTGCGCGCCGTGCTGCAAGCTGTGCCGGGCGGCAAGGAAAGCGAATTCGACGCGATTGGGCGCGTGCCGATGCTCGAGATCAAACCGGACCGCGACGCGCTGCAACGCTACAACATCCACGCGGAGGACGTGAACCGCGTCGTTGAAACGGCGCTGGCCGGCGGGCACGTCGGCACGCTGATTGAAGGCAACCGGCGTTTTCCCATCGTGGTGCGGCTCGCCGAACCGTTGCGCATGAACGTGGAAGCGATGAAGCGTCTGCCGGTGCGCACGGATGACGGCGGGCTGCTCACGCTCGGACAGGTCGCGACCATCAAGACTGTTGAGCAAGTCGGCACGATTGCCCGCGAGAACACACAACGGCGCGCTGCTATTCTGGTCAACGTGCGCGGGCGTGACACGGCGGGTTTCGTTGAGGAAGCGACCCGGGCCATTCGCGAGAAGGTGAAGTTCTCGGAAGGTTGCTATTTCGAGTTCGGCGGACAGTTCCGTAACCTCGTGGAAGCGCAGGCTCGCCTGGCCATCGTCGTGCCGCTGGCGCTTGGGTTGATCTTCGTGTTGATTTTCTTCGCGCTCGGCAGCTTGCGGCAGGTGCTGCTGGTCTATACGGGCATTCCGCTGGCGGTGACGGGCGGAATCTTCGCACTGTGGGCGCGCGGGATGCCATTCACCATTTCGGCGGGAGTGGGTTTCATCGCCTTGAGCGGGGTGGCGGTGCTCAATGGACTGATCATGATTTCCTACTTCAACACCCTGCGCGAGCAAGGCCGCGCCGTTCACGACGCTGTGAAGGAAGGCGCGTTGACCCGGCTGCGCCCCGTGTTGATGACGGCGCTAGTCGCCAGTCTCGGCTTCGTACCGATGGCGCTCTCGCATGGCGCGGGCGCGGAAGTGCAACGCCCGCTGGCGACCGTCGTCATCGGCGGGATCGTGTCCTCAACTTTTCTCACGCTCGTCCTCCTGCCCGTGCTTTACGAGTGGCTGGAAAGAAAGCCCAAACTGCAAACCACAAGTTCCAACGGAACATCAAACACTGAACCTCAAAATCCATGAACTCATCCATCAAACTCCTGACCCTGGCCGGCGTCCTGTGCGCCGGATTACTCACGTTGAACGCCGCCGACAAGAAACACCTGGGCGGGCCGAAAGGCGGACGCCTGCTCGAAAAGACCGAACCGAAAGCAGAGTTCTATCTGGAGAAAGACCACACCGTCACGGTCACCTTCTACGATGCCGCGCTGAAGCCCGTCTCCGCCACCACACAATCCGTGACCGTCATTGCCGAAGTGAAGGATGGCAAGGCTACGGTGGAGTTTGAAAAGAAAGGCGATGTGCTCGCGAGCAAAACCAAACTGCCCGAAGGTGACGGATACAGCATCGTTGTGCAGTTCAAGCAAACTGCCGATGCCAAGCCGCAGAACTTCCGCTTCAAACTCGACACGCACACCTGCGGCGGGTGTAAGCGGGCGGAATACGCCTGCATCTGCGACGAGTAACTTGGCGTTCACACTAAAAAGGCCGGGCAGTCTTCTGTTTTGGCTTCTTGGGATGGTGGGCTGAATCTCGTCGTGGAGCGGCGGCGACAGAATTATTACAATAAGTTGCACTCGCACGCATCCGGACCGAAGAATACTTCAGCCATGAAGCCCACGATCCAAAGCCATCTGAAGTTCCTCTACGGTCCGCCGCAGGCCGCGCAAACGGAAATCGAATTGGCTGCAGTCACCGACCCATGCCGCGACCGGCTTCCGCGACAAGACCACACGCGCGCCGAATGGCCCACGGAAAAGGACGCTTTGCTCATCACCTATGCCGATCAGGTCCGCGAACCGGATCGCGCGCCGCTGCAAACGCTGGCGGACTTCGCCGCGCAACATCTCCGGGGCGTCGTCAGCGGCGTTCACCTCCTGCCGTTTTATCCCTGGTCTTCGGACGACGGATTTTCCGTAAAGGACTTTTTCGCCGTGGACCCGGCGTTCGGCACGTGGGAGGACATCGCCCACCTGCGATCGCATTTCGATCTGATGTTCGACGCGGTCTTCAACCACGTGTCGGCACAGGGTGAGTGGTTTCAAAGATTTCTCGCGGGCGACCCGGAGTATCGCGATTTCTTCGTTACGGTCGAAGACCAGCCCGACTTGTCACAAGTCGTCCGCCCACGCGCGCTGCCGCTGCTCACTGAATTCCCGACTGCGAGTGGCGTGAAAAAAGTCTGGACCACGTTCAGCGCCGATCAAGTGGACCTGAACTTCAAGAATCCCGCCGTGCTGCTTGCGGCGCTGCGTGCGCTGTTGTTTTACGTCGAGCAGGGCGCAAAGTTCATCCGGCTCGACGCCATCGCCTATCTCTGGAAAGAGATTGGCACGCCCTGCATTCATCTGCCGCAAACGCATCGCGTTGTTCAACTCGTGCGCGCCGTGCTCGACGGTGTCGCGCCCCACGTGATGCTCATCACGGAGACAAACGTTCCGCACCGCGACAACATCTCCTATTTCGGCGATGGCACGAATGAGGCGCAACTGGTGTATAATTTTCCCCTGCCGCCGCTCACGCTGCATTCGCTCCAAACGGGCGACGCCACGGCGCTCACGCGCTGGGCGCAGTCGTTGACGCTGCCGTCGGAGCGCGTGACGTGGTTTAACTTTCTGGCCTCGCACGACGGCATCGGCGTCAATCCCGCGCGCGGCATCCTGAGCGAGGCGGAGATCGAAGCGCTCGTCGCGCGCACGCTTGCCCACGGCGGCTTCGTTTCCTACAAGCGCAATGCCGACGGTTCGGAAAGCCCGTACGAGCTGAACATCAATTACCTCGACGCGCTGTCGAATCCGGCGGCCGGTGAGCCGGCTGAACTCGCCGCGCGGAAATTCCTGACCGCTCAAGCCATTCTGCTTTCGCTGCAAGGCGTGCCGGGAATTTACTTTCACTCGCTCTTCGGCTCACGCGGCGACCGCGCCGGGGCCGAGACCAGCGGCATAAAACGGCGCATCAATCGCCAAAAGCTGGCCCGCGCCGATTTGGAGAATGAATTGAGTGATCCCACGTCGCTCCGCGCGCGAATCTTCGCCGGCTATGGAGATTTGCTCCGCATCCGTCGCGGACAGACTGCCTTTCATTCCTGCTCACCGCAGCGAGTTCTCATCCTCGATCCGCGCGTGTTCGCCGTCCTGCGCGAAACGAAAGACGGACGCGAGCGCGTGCTTTGCCTCCACAATGTTTCCGCCGCGCCGGTCACCTGCCGCACGAGTGACGTGGACGGTGACCGGAAAGCGACGTTGTTGTTCGGAAACGAAACTGGAGCGGGCACCCTGGCCGGTTCGCAGGAACTGAACCCCTACGAAACGCGCTGGCTGCGGCTTCCAGAAAGAACCGCTTAATAACTCACGCGGCGCACGCCGAGCGCGCGGTCGAAAGCTTCGTCGCGGCTGATGAGCGGTTCGCGGTAGTAGCGGGCAAAAGCGGCAATCCAATTATCATTCTCCCCCAGCCGTTCCCCGCGCGCCATCAACTCGCGATCAATGTCGGCCGCGGCGTCCACAATTCCTGGATGCAAACGGTAGATGGTCCAGTCCCGCATCGCTTCCCAAGCTTCCCAAGAGCGGTCAAACCAGACGGCCACTTCGCCGACGGTGATGATGCTCGCGCGGATGACCTCGCGCCGATGTTGAGCAAAGAAGCGGCCGACGGGCCCGCTTTCGCGGCGCGCGCGTTCCTTGAACAGATCGGAAACGAAAGTGGTATCGGCGATCATCGGCGGCTGCGGCGTCCCCGTTGCTTCACGTAGGTTTCCATGCGGTCCAGATTCACGCGCGGCGGCGGCGCTTGCTCCAGCCGTTCCATCAACTCGGCGCACGTATCGGCGGGCTGGCGGAAGTGGCGGAGAATGACCTTGGTAAAAGAGTCATCATGGGGCGTCTTTCGTTTCTCCAGCAACTTGTAAGCTTGCTGGCTGACGGTGATGCTTTTGTTCGCCATGCACGAACAATATGCGAGCGTGACGCGCCGGGCAAGTGCCCATCGGTCACATACGCCGCCTTCCTCTCACAGCGGCGTTGCAGGTTAAAACTCCAGCCAGACGAACTGCGGACGGATTCGCCGACAAGACTCTATCCGGAATTATTTTAGCAATCAGTCCAGGCTTGCGCCAGGAACCCACCCAGTTCGCTCCAATCGCCGCCTCCGGGCGTGCCCGGCAGACCGAGATGCCACGTTTGCCAGCCTTGAGCGCGCGCCGGTTCGATGTCACGGTCCAGGCGATCACCCACGACCAGCGCTTCCGTGGGCGCGATCCCGAACGCGCGCAGCCGCGCGCCCAGCAAGCGCAGCACATGCGGATCGGGCTTGCTGAAGCCGTGCTCGAACGAAAAGAACCGCAGCGATGGCTGAAAGAGGGCGATGCTGAGTCCGACCGGCGCGAACTCCGCTTCCAGTTCGACCAGCGTGTGGGGTTGACAGTTCGAAGCCAGCCCGAGCAACACGCCGCGTTCAGGCAGCGGACGCAACACAGCGGCGGCACCCGGGTTCAGCCTCACCGTTTGCCGCAACCCGGCGTGCCGCAGTATGAAAGTATCGGGAGACATCGCCGGCGACCGGGCGAGTTCAGGCAACACTTCGGCTACCACATCCGGCCAGTAAACTTCCGGGTAAGCGATGCCTGCCGCGCGGGCTGCGGTATGTTCGCGGGCGATGATCACGTCGCAGGCTGCGCCAAAGCCACTGAGATCAAATCGCGGCGGGCCACCGAACGTTTCCAACCACAATGCCACCCAGCGCGCTTCGGCGTCGGTCGGCGGCAGACTGACTTCTCGCAGGGTCTGATAAATGTCAAAAATGACGGCGCGAATTTTCATGTCTTCTGGCTCCAGAGCAACGGGTAGAGAAACGTTGCCTTAAGTTTGTGGCGAATGAAATCCTCCTGACACGCGGCCGCCGCCAAGGGTTTTCCATCGCCACGAACCGCGGTATCGCACACGCGGCGAAAGCGGCGGCCATAATGTTCGCCGCTGAGCCATCGTGCGGCGCCGCGGGGCCACGGAGAAATTTGCAATCGTCCCGCGTCGGCTCGCTGTCGCCAGGTTTCCAAAAACGGATTGAGTTTCACAGACGCCTCCCATGAACGCGCGATTGGCCGGGCCAGCACTTCGAGTTGTGCTGTCAAGGTGAGACGACTGAAGGGCACGGCTGGGGGCTGGCGCTTCACGGCCAGCATATCGGGTTTGCCGGCCAGCCGGCGGGCGGAAGGCGGCAAGCCATTGAGCCACGCGCGAAACAACTGCGCCTGCCGGGCACGCTCCGTTTTCCAATCAAACAAATCCGTGTTCACCAAAATTTCCTCGTAGTATTGCGGGAAGCAAAAACCAAATCGCGCCAGATCGGGCGCGATGTTCGGGAGCGCCCGGGCGATGAGCGGACGCCGCGCCCCGGCGGCTTCGAGATAAGGGAGACCGAAGCCTTCCTGTATGGACGTGAGCAGCACGGCTTCACTCGCCGCCAGCAATTCCGCGACGGTCGGTTTGCGGGTTTCGTCGCCAGCGAGTACACCCAGGCGCAGCCGCCACCGATGCCTGTGGGCGGCAGCGTTGAGTTTTTCGAAATAGGCGTGTTCTTCCACCGAACTGCTCCCGCCGGTGGTCACCAGCCAGGCTTCCGGGCGCAGCCAGCGCGTGAGCAGAAGCGCCTCGGCAATGTTCTTTCGGCGAAGCAGACGACACGGCAACAACCACACCGGCGCGTCATGGCCAAGCTGGTGGTGCAACCATTCACGGGCAAAGCACACACGCGCGCGTGGCGGCGGCGGACCCGGCTCGTTGAGGTTTGGCAGCCACGTTATCCGGCCGGGAATGTGACGCTTCAGAATCGCGGCGTCCGCATGATTGATCGCAACGTGACGAGCGCGGGTTGAGCCGAAGATGGTTTTCGCAACGGCATCGAGCGATTGAAAGCCGACCCGCCGCGCTTCCGGCCAGCGTTGCCAGCGATTGTCGAACCACCAGTCATGATGATGCGCCAGAAACGGCAAACCGCGAGCCTCGCAGATGCCCGTGAGTTCTTGCGTGAGGATGAGATTTCGCGCGAGACCGAGATTGTGCGCCCAGACTACGGTGTTGTCCGCCGTCGCCGCGCCGAAGAGCCGGTTTAAGGCATTCCGGATACTGCGTCGGAGCGCCGCCGGCGCCAGGTCCTGCTCGGAAAAGTAGCCAAAGGCCGGTTCGATGAAGTAACCAATCGCTGTCCCCCCGCAGACTTTTTCAAAGACTTTGCACCACGCCGCGTCCGGCGCTTCGCCGACCGCGAGCGTAACGCTGCAACTGACATCTCCAAACGCGCGGACAATGTGCGGCGTCGCCAGTTCGACGACGCGGCGAATGCCACCGGGACGCAAGTGGTAGTGGACGATGAGCAGTTTCAACGCGGGCAATCTTCTACGCCCGGCCCGTGTGGTCAAACCTAGAGTCGGCCTGGGCAGTGTTCAGTATTCAGTATTCAGTATTCAGT
>CAZNOE010000254.1:0-1329 GCA_964574525.1 uncultured Bifidobacteriaceae bacterium | reverse complement strand
GCGAGGCATATTGCTGCACGCATGGCAGACTTTTTCCAAACCGGCGCCATCGCCACGCTGCATCGGCTCGGCCGGCAGGATGTGGCGCGGCTGGAATTCGAGTTGCGCGAGTTCGCCCGGGAAACGGGCATCGCGCTCGTTCTACCCTGCCACGTCAAGGAACTCGGGACGCCGGCGCTGCGCCAGATCATGCGCGAGCTGCGCAACGTAGATTACCTCAAACAGATCATCGTCGGCATTGACGGTGCCCATGGACGGGACTGGATGCGAGCCAGGAGGATTTTCGGCCAATTGCCGCAAAAGCCCACCTTGCTCTGGAACGACGGCCCGCGCCTCCGGAGGCTCTACGAAAAACTGGAGGAGGCGGACTTGAATCCGGGCCCGGCGGGAAAAGGGCGCAACGTCTGGTCCTGCTTCGGTTACGTGCTGGCCAGCGATCAATCGCAAATGGTGGCAGTGCATGACTGCGACATTCTCACCTACAGCCGCGAGTTGCTGGCGCGGCTTTGTTATCCCGTGGCGCATCCGGCGCTGGGTTTTGACTTTTGCAAAGGCTACTACGCCCGTTACACCACCAAGCTGAACGGACGGGTGATGCGTTTGCTGGTGACCCCGCTGGTGCGCTCGCTCATCAGCATCCTGGGGCCGCAGCCATTTCTCATTTACATGGATACGTTCCGCTATCCGCTGGCGGGCGAGTTCTGCCTGGACGTGGACCTCGTGCGCCGCGTGCGGGTGCCGGCGGACTGGGGATTGGAAGTGGGCCTGCTGGCGGATGTTTTCCGCAACGCTTCGCCCAAGAGCATTTGCCAGTCGGAACTGTGCGAAGCCTACGATCACAAACACCAGGAACTTTCCGCGCGCGACCCGGACAAGGGCTTGAATAAAATGGCCATTGACATCGCCAAGTCCATTTTCCGCACGATGGCCGCGGAAGGCATCAAGCTGGACTCCGGATTATTCGACACGCTGCTCAGCGCCTACGTGCGGCGCGCGGAGGACACAATGCGCCACTACGGCGCCGACGCGGCCATCAACGGCCTGGGCTTTGACCGGCACGAGGAGGAGATGGCGATGGCGACGTTTGTGCGCGGCATTCGCGCGGCGGCGAAGGCGTTCCAGGACGATCCGCTCGGCGCGCCGCTCATTCCAAACTGGAACCGCGTCCAATCCGCGCTGCCCACCTTTTTCGATGAACTGAACGAAGCGGTGCGCTTGGACAACGAATTATGATCTCGAAAGCCGGGCGTGTCAGGCGGCTGCGTCACTTCCTGGGCGCGCCGGACCAATCGGGATTTGGCGTGGGCATTTTCGCGCCGACGTCTTTGC
>CAZNOE010000253.1:0-8030 GCA_964574525.1 uncultured Bifidobacteriaceae bacterium | reverse complement strand
TCCTCCCCCCGCTAAATAGTCAAAATCCCTCGCCAGTAGCGAAAGTCGGGTTAGCAGGACAACGTGACCAGACGGCGAGTTCGCTTGCCATCTGTCACTTGGTCAAATTCACTCACTCACGGCTCGGGAAGGGCTTCGGCCAGCCTGGAATAATCCGGGTCGTTGGCCGTCGTGGGACTCGGATTCAACGGATTGGTGGTGGAAGACGGTCGCTGGCCCGCTGAGCGGGTGTCGTCCCCGTTGTATTGGCGGTTGAGGGCGTTCAGTGTCGGGCCCTTCCACCGCCAGAGTTCCGCATGGCCGTCCAGAAATGAAATGTTCGCGCCATTGTTGTGCCGGGCGGTTGGGGGATTCCAGAATTGTGCCGGGCCCGCGAGTGATTCCGTTCCCATGGCGCCGTTGTCAATGCCGATCTGGTTTTCCTCGCCAAACACGAAGACCCTCGATGACTGGCGAACTTCGGAGGCCTTTTTCGCGACATGCGTGACCGTGTTGTTCTTTCCGGAATTGCAATTGATCTGCACGGAGACGGCGTAACTGCGGTTGTGCGGAACGATCGTGGTGCCGAGTCCCCGCACGAAGGCGCGGCTGCCGGGGCAACGATAGATGTCCGTGGACTTGTTGTACGGGTAAAGCACCCCCGTCCTGATATTGTCGAGGTAGCTGACCGTCCATTCCTGGACGTTGCCTTGAATCCAGGCGTCTGGTCCCGCCGCAGTGCTGGCGATGCCGCCGACGCCGCCGGTGTCGTTATTCAGGAACTGGTCAGTGTTGTCATCGGAATACATCTGCGAAGCCAACTGCAATTGTTTCATGTTGTTCAGACAGCTCGTGGCATTGGCCTTTGCTTTGGCGCGCGAAAGCGCCGGGAGCAACATCGCGGCGAGGATGGCGATGATGGCGATAACGACGAGCAGTTCAATCAACGTGAATCCTCGGCGCGACCAGACCTTTGGCGACCGGGTGACGCACCGACTTTGCTTGTGACTAACGATCATGGTCTAACTGGCGACTATTATTGACTTTGAATTCTGTAAAACTTGCTGGACGTATCCAAGGTTGTGTTGGTGAACGAGGTCGTAACACCGGAAGCGGTGATCGTGTTCCCGAGGTTCGACCAGTTCGCGCTCGAAATCGAATTCTTGAACTGAACCTGATAGGTTCGTCCCGCAACGCTCTGCCACGTGAAAACTACGTCGGTGCCGCGTTGCGCAACACTCGTGATCGAGAATGACGGGGGCGATGGCACAAAGTTGGTGTTGATGAGGAAGGCTTTGATACCGTTGTTCGAATCGAGCGCGAAGAGATAATTGCCTCCGAACGCTGTGGCGCCAGTCCCGCCGACGGTGACGTTCGCATTCTGCGTCGCAAACACCTCCTGATCCCGCAAAACCGGACCCGCCGCCAGATTCGAAATGTCGAAGAGTTGAACGTTTACCGCAGCGTCCGTCGCGATGCCGGCGAGGAATTTCTGGTTCTTGTCCGCCGAAATGGCGCGAAGATTCAACGGCACAGCGTTCGTGGGATAAGCATACAGCACGGCGCCGGTATTCGAGGCGAGATCGAATTGAACCAGATAAAGCTGGTTGTTGACGTTCTTCCCCCAGAGCGTGTTGGTTCCGGGACCAAAAGCGATGCCGAGTTGGGCGAACGCCGACGGAACGCCGGTGACGGCGATCACAGCTGGAGGAATCTCCGTCTGGAAATCCAAGCCGCTGGAACTGCGGAGGATGATGACGTTTGTGCCGCCGCGGGGCGCGACCAGGATTTGCGTCTCTGGGCCGGCACCGCGCACCGCGATGGCATCTGCATAGCCGAGATTCGGTTGAACTGCGGCGGCGGGATCGCCGCTAAATACCTTGACGGGCGGGTTTCCTGGGCCGTCATTTGCCCACCGATAAATCTCGAAAGGCGGTGAAGTGGCGCTGACTGTCACACCAGCGCCAAAAACTACGCCGTCATCTGCGACGCCAATAGTATTCAAGCCAAGACTTACTCCCGGCGTCGTGCCCGGAACGCCTGTTACATCCAGGAAGTTTTTCTCCGCGCCAGTTTTGGCGTCCAATACCACGACGGTGGGATCGGGAGACAAGCGGCTTACAAGCAGCAGATTCGTTGTCGCGCTGTTGAAAGCCAGCCCGCGCTCGGTACTGGTGTTCGTGCCGATATAAGTCCGTTCACCTGGCTGCAAATTCCAGATGTTGCTCATCTGCCCCGTGTTGAAGGTGGGCAGAACCGTGAGGATGCCCGTGGAGCTGTTGGCGGTCCCGAACGCGTTACTCACAAAAAGACTGTAGCCGCCCGCCTGGGTTGAAGTCACGTTTGCCAGTATCAGCGTGTTGGTGTTGGCACCGCTGATGTTCGCGCTGTTGCTGAGATTCGTTCCGTTGAACCGCCACTGATAAACGAGCGGTTGCGTGGACGTAGCTCCGCCGGCAAAGACTACTGTCGCGCCTTCCATCACCGTCCGGTCGGTTGGGTTAGCGGTGATGGCGACGGATGGCGGCACGTAATTCGTGTTAATGGCGAAGGCTTTGATGCCGTTGTTGGAGTCGAGCGCGAACAGATAATTCGCGCCGAACGTGGTGGCTGCGGTAGCGTTGGCGTTCGCGTTTTGCGTTGCGAAGGCTTCCTGGTCCCGGAGCAACGGACCGGCTGCCAGATTCGAAACGTCATAGAGCCGAACGTTGTCGTTCGGCGCTTCGACGGCAACGCCCGCGAGGAATTTTTGACTCGGGTCCGCTCGAATGCCCCTGACTGAGCCAGGCACGGCGGTCAAAGGATATGACTGGAGCACCGAGCCGGTTTTCGAGGTGAGGTCGAATTGGATCAAGTAAAGCAAACCACCGCCGGTTTTCGCCCAGAAGGTGTTTGTGCCCGGTCCAAACGCTATGCCCAATGCCGCGAAGGTGACCGGCACCCCGCTGACCGCGATCACTGCCGGCGGGATTTCCGTCTGAAAATCCGAGCCGCTGATGGTTCGGAGCAGCACAACGTTAGTGCTAGTGATGGTACCGCCGCCGGGCGCAATCAAGATTTGAGCGGTCGAACCCGCGCCGCGCACGGCGAAATTGTCGCCCCAGCGAAGATTCGCTTGAACACCAATGCCCGGATCGCCAATGAATACTGGAACCGGCCCGTTTCCCGGACTGTCATTTGCCCAGCGATAGACCTTGTACTGTGGCGACGTGGCAGAAGTGGTTAGATTCGCGCCATAGACAACGCCATCGTCACCGACACCCACCAGGTTCAGTGCAAAAGTTCCGTCAACAACGCCGCTCAAATCCAGGAAGTGTTTTTCCGCGCCAGTTAGAGCATTCAACACGACGACCTGGTTGGACGGCGTCCGGCTTACGAGCAGCAAATTGGTTGTCGTGGTATTGAAGGCGATTCCACGTTCCGTGTTGGCGGTGCTGATATAGGGACGATCCCCCGGGAGAAGATTCCAAATGTTGGTCATCTGGGCGGTGTTCAGCACGGGAGTGACGACGAGCAGAGCGTTGGAACTGACCTCAGAGCCAAGGGCATTGCTCACAAACAAAGTGTAGTTGCCTGCCATGGCCGGAGTGATGTTTCGCAAGGTCAGGGAGTTGCTGTTCGCGCCGCTGATGTTGGGACCATCCGTCAGCACATTCGTGGTATTGAGACGCCACTGTTTGAAAGCCGGCGGGGATCCCCAGCCGTCGGCAACGAAGGTCGTCGAGGCGGTCTCGAGCGCTGTCCGGCCAGCGGGGTGCGCCGTGATTTTCGCCGGCAGGTTGGGCGCACCGGGAATAATCGTAATGGCATTCATGAAGCCGCGCAGCTCGGCGGGCGTGGTGCCTTCGCAGGCCAGGTAAAGCGATTGGCCGGCGGCAATCGTCACCGTCAGCACGCCGAAGTTATCGCCTTCCACAAAGCCGATGGTGATGGGCGGCGATGAATTCGCAAGCGCCACAGTCGCGTTGTTTGTGGAAAAGGCGTACGTGCCGGCGCTCGCGCCGTTGGTGCCGTAGAAGAGCATGGAGGAAATGGTCGCGGTGTTCGAGTTGCGGCCATGCACAAAAATCCGGTAAGTACCGGGCGGCAGTCCGTCGAGCCGCAAACCCAGCCCCCAGTTGGTTTGCCCGCTCGTGCCGCCGAAGATGCCGTCTCTCACGGGGCTGGTGCCGGCATAGACACCGGTGGTGAGCGCGGTCCCCGCTAGATTCACGGTGAACCCGTTGTCGCTGAAATTGATGACGTCATCACTCACTGGACCAACTGCCGTGCTCCGGCCCAGTTCAAGCGTGACACCGGTCGCGAGCGTGCCATCGCCGTAATAAAGCGTGTTCGTGTCGCCGGCGATCCGGTTCCACGTGATCTCGGTATTCGTCACCGCCCCGCTGGCATGGCTTGCGTCTCTTAGGGCGTCGGCGGCCAGCGTGTTCGTGAGGCCGAAATCCAAAAGGAGAGACGCCGCTTGACTGCCCGCCGGACAAGCCAGCGCCAGCGCGAGCCAGCATCCATTGCGTAAAAGGAGAGAAGAATTTCTTTTCATTTTTTGGTTTGGTTGTGATTCCAACGACTTTTCCGCGGAGCCCGAAAATGTTCTGCGGCCGCGAATCAGGTTTTGGAAAATTATTTCCGGTTACCGCCAAAGCGCACACTGGACCCCTTCGGGGAACAGCGCCCCCGATGCTACACCCGACGGAATGTGCAAGCAACCACGCCGTGGAAAAATCTTACTGCGCAACGACGCGGCAAAAACGGTTGGTCCGACCCGACCAAGTCAGTCATTTTGGCAACCACTGCACGGCATCAACTATGACGTAGCCGTCGGCGCCTTGATTGGAAATCACCACCACGGCAGGTTTGTCAGCCCCAAAGTCGAACACTCCGAGTGAGATAAACAGGTCGTCAATGGGCGGTTTCAGCTTTTGGTTCACGAAAACAGTTCGCTCTCCGCTCAGATGATGGACGGTCACGGCCACGCGTGACGCGCGATTGTTCTGTGCCGAGTAACTGAGCCGGACTTCGTAACGACCGGCGCGCGGCAGGCGGGCTTCAAACCAGGCTGTTGCCTTGCCGTCACCGGCGTTGCCGTCGTGCCGGTAGCTCGCGCCAACCCAAGGTCGGAGGGCTGTGCTTTCGATCCAGCGCCCCGTGAGTTTGGCTTCCGGATCATCCACCACGACGCCTTCGAGTTTGCGAGGGGCAAGGGCGGCGTTACGGCGCGGGCTTGATTCGAGGACCTGCCCATCTTTAACCAACCTTTCGCGCAGCTTTGGATACGGCACGTCTTGCGCGGCGATGCCGGCGTCCATGGCCATCGCCGCCGCGGTGGCCGCGGATTGGCCGAGGATCATGAAGACCGGCTCCATTCGTATCGAGCCAAACGCGATGTGCGAGCTGGAGACGCACACCGGCACGAAAAGGTTTTCGCATTGGCCGCGTTTCGGCACGAGAGCGCCGTAGGCAATCTGATAAGGACCTTCGGTGGACACGCCGATGTCGCCCCCGTTTTGCACGTAACCGTCCGGTGTGACATAACGCTGGACGTTATGAGAATCCATGCCGTAGGAGCCCATACCGACTGGGTCCGGCGTGGGACGCCTTTTCAACAACTCGTTCTCTGTCATGACATACAGCCCGATCATGCGCCGCGCCTCGCGAATGTAGAGTTGATGCGGCCAGTTGCCGTTGTCCGCAAATTCATCCCTCGCCAATCCCCAGCGGCGCATTTGCCGCTGCACGTCTTCGGGCACGCGTGGATCGTTCGCGATGAAGTAGAGCCAGCCTTTCTGATAAGTTTCGTGTTCCTTGATGATCTCGCGCCGGCGCGCGTAGGACGCCTCGGGATAATCGTAGTTGTAGCCGATGTTGTCTGTGCTCATCGGGCCGTGGTTGTTCACGTCCGTCTTGTGGTTGGGAATGGGATCGAACTTGGCAAATGTCTCGCGCCAGCCCGCCTGAAAAACGCGCAATAACAGCTCGTATTGTTTGGCGTCGTAGCCGTCCGGCTTGGGGAACGTCACGCGATTGTCCGGATGATCCGTCAGGCACATGCGAAAGCAGTAGGCTTGGATCTTGTTGTCGGCCGCGCCGTATTCGCCAGGCGGCGCGGTGCTGATGCGTGGCAGCACGCCGCTCTTGGAATCGCCGGGCACAACGTAAGGACTGATTTTCGTTTTCACCGCGCCGAAATGATGCCGGTGATGCAGCACACCGGTTTGCACGCCGTTCCATTGTTCGTTGTAAGCAGCCCGCGACTCGCGCCCGACGTGATAATCTACTCCTGCCGCCGCCATGAGATCGCCTTCGTACGTGGCGTCCATGAACATTTTCGCCTGATATGTTTTACCGCTAAGCATCGTGATGGACGCGATGCGCGCGCCGCTTTTCTTCACGCCCTTGGCGCGATCGAGCCACTCGTCGCGGTGAACGGTAATCTTGTGTTCGCGAAGCAAATCCTCGAAGACCCGTTCGGCGACGTGCGGCTCGAAGATCCACATCGTGCGTTGTTCCTTATCAATAGCGGGCGTGCCCTGCCCTTTGTTGCCGTAGGCTTCGCGCTTCTGCCATCTCCACGTCTCGGGCTGATCGTATTGTTGCCAGACGCGATGATAGAACTCCCGCGCCAGGCCGCCGATGACTGCCTTGTCGCCGGTGTCGGTAAATCCCAGACCGCCGCTGGACAGGCCGCCCAGATGTTTGTCCGGCGAGACGATGATAACGGACTTGCCCATGCGCGAGGCTTGCACCGCCGCCGTCACGGCAGCAGACGTGCCGCCGTAAATGCAAAGGTCGGTTTCAACCACGTCAGCGGCCCGGAGCATACCGGCCACCAGGAGCAGAACGGGCCAAGAGAAGTTTTTGTTCATAAAGAAATGCCTGAATTCAGCAGTGAGAGACTACCCACCGACGTCTGGAAATGCCAATCATAGGAAGGTGAAAGCTGTGGGCCTGCCGTCACCCTGCCTGTCGCGTAAAACCCCAGGCGTAAGCGATGGAAGACCAGTCACTCGTCACGCTTCACGTGTCACCCCCTCAATTCGCCCGGTTCGGATACTTCGGCTTTTTCACTTCCGGCATTTGATTTTGCCGGATTGATTTCTGCACTTCAAACACGGCGCGTTCGAGTTGCGGATCGCCGCCTTTGGCCATTTCGCCAGGATCGTCCACGACTTCAACGTCAGGATCCACGCCGTAGCTTTCAATGATCCACTCGCCTTTCGTGTCGTAGATGCCGAACGTCGGGACGGTGACGCTGCCGCCGTCAATGAGCGACGGCACACCCGTCATGCCGATCAGCCCGCCCCAGGTGCGCTGGCCCACTAGTGGCCCGAGACCGGATTGCTTGAAGTAAAACGGAAAGCAATCGCCGCCCGAACCGCTCCAGCCGTTGATGAGCATCGCCTTTGGACCGTAGTGCGCCACCGGAGGCCACGACCAGTCTTTCCCGTCGCGCACGCCCCAGTAATTTCTCAGCGGGCGATCCAGCAATTCAACAAAGCGATCCGGAATCTGTCCACCGCTGTTGAAGCGCTCGTCAATGATCAGCCCCGCCTTCGTGACCTGACCGCGCCATTGGCGCACCAGCTCGTTCTGCCCATTCTGGCCGGTGTCGGGCACGTACACGTAGCCGATTTTTCCATCGCTGAGTTTTTCGACCTTGCGCCGATTCGCGTCAATCCACGCGAGGTTACGCAAGCGCGCTTCGCTACCTAAGGTCTGCACGAGCACTTCGTGCGCGCCTTTGGGCGTGGCGTTGCTGTTCACTGTGAGGAACACAGGCTTGTCAGAGAGTCCTTGAAATGCCGCCCACGGGTCTTGCTTCACGTCGAGCGGTTCGCCATTCACGGCAAGCAGATAATCGCCTTCATGCACGTTCGTCACGCCCGGCCGCAGCAATGGCGAGCGCACTTCGCTGTCCCACGGCGCACCATCAATGATCTTCGCGATGCGATAGGCGCCGTTCGTCAGCACGAAGTCGCAGCCCAGATAGCCCACGGCTCGTTCCGAAGACCGTTCGAGGTCGCCCCCGCTGCGATAAGTGTGAGAGGAATTCA
>CAZNOE010000252.1:0-8109 GCA_964574525.1 uncultured Bifidobacteriaceae bacterium | reverse complement strand
CCGACGGCGAGGATGGCCTGTTCGTAATTGATGAACTGCTGGCCTTGCCCGGTCTCCACGCGCAACGATTGCGAGCCCTCTAAGTAACCGCGTCCTTGAATGACCTGCACACCGCGCTTCTGCGCGAGGAACGACACGCCACCACCCAGTTTTTCCAAAATGGATTCCTTCCACGCCCGCAACTTCGGCAAATCCACCGCCGGCGGCGCAAACGCGATGCCGCGATGCTCAGATTCCTTTGCAGAAGTGATTTGATGCGTGGCGTAAAGCAGGGCTTTGGAGGGAATGCAGCCGCGATTCAAGCAAACGCCGCCGAGCCGCTTGTCGCGTTCGACAAGAATGACTTTTTTGCCGAGGTCCGCTGCGTAAAAGGCCGCCGCGTAACCGCCCGGTCCAGCGCCAACAACCACGATTTCAGTTTTGATCGGGTCCATATCAGTTTTTCCTCCTCGTCCTCGTTCTCGTCCTCGTCCTCGATTGTTCGATCTTGTAACTCACAGGTTGCACCTCTCGTGGAAGGTGCAAGTTTAATTCAACAGGCCCGTCCTTCAGTTGCGCCGAAGCATCGAACCGGTCAGCCAGCGCACAGAGAATCGAAACGATCCTGACGAGAATTCGCTTGCCGTCGAGGATTCGCTCTTCGGTTGCCGCTCGTTTCGCAACCAGCGCATCCAGGCAGCCCGCGCACTCGGTTCCCGATCCCCGCGCGTCGTCAAAGAATTTCGCCCTCACCGGACGCTGACGCTTGCCGTTGCCTTCAGCCGTGTTGAGCAATGCCGACAGGCTGGCCCGGTCAAGCTGATCGCAAACTTCGGCTGTCTTGCCCTTTGCCGATTTCGACACCTCCTCAAGCAAGTCCGTGACCCAGGCAATGAACTGGAGTTCCAACTGATAAACGTCCAGTCGCTCGTGATCAAACATCGGAGGCGAGGACAGCAGCGGTTTCACCTGGTTCTGCGCCTGATTTCTATTCGCGGCTGAATCATTCATAAGTTTCGAGGACGAGGACGAGAACGAGGACGAGGAGGAGGGCTAAAGTTTTAGCACTTCCTCTTTGAACTCTTGCAACGCCGTCACCAAATCCACAATGAATCGCGCCGCCGCGCCGCCATCAATCACCCGATGATCGTAGGACAATCCGAGCGGCGTCATCATGCGAATCTCAACCTTGCCGTCGCGGGCCACAGGCTTCATCGCACCACGCCCCAACCCCAGAATCGCGACCTCGGGCTTGTTGATAATCGGCGTGAAGTGCGCGCCGCCAATGGCGCCCTGATTGGAAATGGTGAATGTGCCGCCCTTGAGTTCGTCAGCCGTGACTTTGCGGTCGCGGGCTTTCTGCGCCAGTTGCTCCAATTCCTTTGCAAGATCGAGCACGCTCTTTTTGTCCACGTCACGGAGCACCGGAACGATCAAGCCCTGCTCCGTGTCCACGGCGATGCCGATGTGGAAATACTCTTTGAGGACGACCTCATTCGCAACCTCGTCGAGGCTCGAATTGAAGAGCGGATGTTTCTTCAGCGTTTCGACCAGCGCCTTAAGCACGAGCGGTGTAAGCGTCAGTTTCGCGCCCTTCTGCTCGTAAACTGCCGCGAACTTTTTCCGCAACTCGTTAAGTCGCGTGAAGTCCGCTTCGTCGAATTGCGTGACGTGCGGAATGGCGTTCCAGTTTTCCAACATGCGCCGCGCGATCACCTGCCGCAGCGAGGTCAGCGGTTTCTTCGTGACCGGTCCCCATTTCGAAAAATCAATCTGTTCGGCGGCAGGCTTGGCGGGAGCTCCGGCGGCCGCAACTTTCGGCTTCTCCGACGCTTTCTGCAACCGCTGGACATAAGCGCGGATGTCGCCCAGGACAATGCGCCCGCCAGCTTCGCTGCCGCGAATCCTGGACAAATCAATTCCCAACTCGCGCGCAATCTTGCGGACCGAAGGCGCCGCCACCGGCGCAGCGAGGGGGCTGGAAGGCTCTGCGTCGGTTTCCGCCACGGGTTCTTTGTCCGCAGATTCTTCGGCAGGTATTTCGGCTCCGGCTTTCGGCTCAACACGTTTCGCAGCGGGTGCGGGAGCGGCTGTCGCAGACTCGCCACCTTCACCTAACGAAAGAATGCGCTGGCCGACGCTGAGTTTGTCTCCGGCCTTGACGTAAACCCTGGAAACGACGCCCGCCGCCGTGGCCGGAATCGAGGCCACGGCCTTCTCATTCTCCAGTTCGATGACTGCTTGATCCTTGGCCACCGGGTCGCCTTCTTTCACGAAGACGTTCACCACGACGCCGGAATCCGCACCTTCACCGAGATTTGGCAATTTCAAATCCATAATTCAAAAGGCTGAAAAGCTTGACTGAAACGCGAAGCGCTTCCTAGAAAAAAGGTGCGCACTTGCTATGCGGGAGACCGCATATAGGCTGCGATGCGTCGCACTCCCTCGATCAAGCGCTCAATCTCTTCCTCCGTCGTGTAGCAGGCGCAACCGGCGCGCACCAAGCCTTCGCGCGTGTGCCCGAGGCGTGCGACGACGCTCGCGGCGTAGAAATTTCCATTCGAGGCGAACACCGCATCATGTGCGAGCGACTTGGCGACCTCCGCGGAGGAGACTCCCGAAACGGTGAACGAAACTGTGGGCGTGCGCGGGCGCCCGGGCGGTGGTCCGTAGCAACGCACGCCGCTAATCGCGGCCAAGCCGTCCCACAGCCGCGCGGAAAGTGCGTCGCCGCGCACGCGCAACCCTGACATCGCGCGAACCAATCGCTCCCGTCGCGTGTTCCCGGTCACCAGCGACGCCAGGAACTCAACCGCCGCAGCACTCCCGACAATTCCCTCATGATTCTGCGTTCCTGTTTCCACGCGCTCAGGAATTTCGTCGGACGCGGGTTCAAGCTTCGGCACATCGAGCGCCGACAGGGCGTCGGCTCGCGCGAATAGCACGCCCGCGTGCGGGCCGTAGAATTTGTAGGGCGAACAGACGAGGAAGTCGCACTCCATCGCTTTCACGTCAATGACCCGGTGCGCGGCGAAATGGACTGCGTCCACGAAACAGAGCGCGCCTTTCGCATGAGCGAGTTGTGCGGCTCCCCGCACAGGCGAAACCGTGCCGAGCGCATTGGAAGCCGCCCCAATCGCTACCAGACGGGTCTTTGTAGTTACCGCACGCTCAAGTTCGTCCCAGATGAGTTCCCCCGTTTTCAAGTCGAATGGCACGGACCGAATTGTCACGCCTCGTTCCTTCGCCAACGCCCGCCACGGGGCGACGTTTGCGTGATGATCCAGTTCAGTCACGACGATCTCATCACCTGGTCCCCACTTGCGGCCCAAGGCGCGCGAAATGTGGAAAGTAATCGTCGTCATGTTATTGCCGAAGGCGACCTCGCGCGGAGACGCATTGAAGAAGTCAGCGAACGCTTCGCGCGCCCGCGCGAGCGCGGCATCCGTTTCGGCGCTCGTGGGATAATTCCAGTGCGTATTCGCGTTGTGGTGGTAGAGGTAGTCGGCCATCGCGTCGACGACATCGCGCGGCACTTGCGTACCGCCGGGTCCGTCGAAGTAAGCGACGGGTTTTCCGTTGTGGATTCGCGCGAGCGCAAGAAAGCGCGCCCGGATTTCACCGACCGTAGGCAATTCCACAACAGAAACTGTCTTTTTGGTAACGTCAGTCGCCATGCAATTGCTCGGCTAATTCCGGAGAATGGAATTCGCTCACACGATCTGCGGCTGCACCTTCTCGGGATCAACGTCCAAATCTTTGATCGCCTTCGCTACGAGTTGCCGTTCCATGAGGCCCTTCTCGGCGAGCGCATAGAGCGTGGCAATAACGGTTGATTCCGCGTCCACTTCAAAGAATCGCCGCAAACGCTCGCGCGTGTCGCTGCGGCCAAAGCCATCCGTCCCCAGCGTCATCAAACCGCCCGGCACCCACGGCGCAATCTGGTCGGGGACGGTGCGAATGTTGTCGGACACCGCGACAAACACGCCTTTCTCCTTCGTGAGCAAACTCTCGGCGTAGGATTGTTTCGGCGTCTCGGCTGCATGCAGCATGTTCCAGCGCTGGCAACGGATCGCATCCGTGCGGAGCAGTTTATAGCTGGTCGCGCTCCACACATCGGCGGAAACGCCATACCGCTCGGCTAGGATTTCCTGGGCTCTGAGCGCCGAGTTGATGATCGGTCCGCTGCCGAAGATGTGTGCGCGCAGTTTTTTCCTTTCTGAGCCGGCCTTGAATTTGTAAAGGCCCTTCAAGATGCCAGCCTCGACGCCTTCGGGCATCGGCGGCATCGCGTAGTTCTCGTTGTAAAGCGCGAGGTAGTAGAAGATGTCCTCGCCCTCGGCGTACATTCGGCGCAGCCCGTCGGCGATGATGACCGCGATCTCGTACGCGAACGCCGGATCGTAAGCCAGCAGCGTAGGAATCGTGCTCGCGTGCAGGAGGCTGTGGCCATCCTGATGTTGCAGGCCCTCGCCGTTGAGGGTCGTGCGGCCCGCGGTTGCGCCAAGCAAAAAGCCCTTCGCCTTGATGTCGCCGGCCAGCCACATCAAATCACCGATGCGCTGCGGACCGAACATCGAATAGTAAATGTAGAACGGGACCATCGGCACACCGTGCGTCGCGTATGCCGTGCCTGCAGCGACGAACGACGACATCGAGCCAGCCTCGGTGATGCCCTCTTCGAGAATTTGCCCGTCCTTCGCCTCGTGATAGTAGAGCAGCGATTTGATGTCCACCGGTTCGTAAAGCTGGCCCTTGGACGAATAAATGCCGATCTCGCGGAACAGCGCGTCGAGACCAAACGTGCGCGCCTCGTCGGGAATAATTGGCACGATGTGTTTGCTCAGTCGTTTGTCGCGCAGCAAAAGACTCATGAGCCGGACGAACCCCATTGTCGTCGAAGCTTCCATGCTGCCCGAGCCTTTGAAAAATTCTTTAAAGAAATCCAGCTTCGGCACGTCCAGCGACGTGGCCACAACTTTTCGCGCGGGCAGAAAACCGCCAAGTGCCTTCCGACGTTCGAGCAAATACTTCGTCTCCGGACTGTCGGCGGGCGGACGATAGAATGGCGTCTCCGCGATGACATCGTCACTGATCGGCACTCCAAAGCGCTCGCGAAACTCGCGAAGCTCCTTCTCGTTCATTTTCTTCTGCTGGTGCGAGATGTTGCGGCCCTCGCCGGCTTCGCCGAGACCATAGCCCTTCACTGTCTTTGCCAGGATCACCGTCGGTTGGCCCCTGTGCTCGGACGCGGCTTTGTACGCGGCATAAACTTTGCGAGTGTCGTGACCGCCGCGCAGCAGCTTGCGAATCTGATCGTCCGTGAGATGATTCACGAGCTTGAGCAACTCGGGATATTTGCCGAAAAAGTGTTTGCGTGTGTAACTGCCCGGCTCGACGGAATATTTCTGATAATCACCATCCACCGCCTCTTCCATGCGCTTGAGCAACAAGCCGGACTTGTCGCGCGCGAGTAACTCGTCCCAGTTTGAACCCCAAATTAATTTGATGACGTTCCAACCCGCGCCGCGGAAAAGTGCTTCGAGTTCCTGAATGATTTTGCCGTTGCCGCGCACCGGGCCATCGAGGCGCTGGAGATTGCAGTTGATGACCCAGATGAGGTTGTCGAGATTTTCGCGCGCGGCGAGCGTGAGCGAACCGAGCGTTTCCGGCTCATCGGTTTCGCCGTCGCCGATGAAACACCACACCTTCGGCTCTTCGCCGCTGATCACGCCGCGCGCTTGCAGGTAGCGATTGAAGCGCGCCTGGTAGAGCGACAGGATCGGGCCAAGCCCCATCGAAACCGTCGGAAACTGCCAGAAGTCCGGCATCAAATATGGGTGCGGATACGACGAGAGTCCACCGCCCTCGGCTAGTTCCTGACGGAAATTATGCAAGTGCCGCTCATCCAGACGGCGCTCCAGGTAAGCCCGCGCATACACGCCCGGCGCGGCGTGTCCTTGGAAATAAACAAAGTCCCCGGGAAATACTTCCGTGCGCCCGCGGAAGAAGTGATTGAACGCCACTTCGTAGAGTGTCGCGCACGAGGCATACGTCGAGATATGACCGCCGAGACCGCTGTGTGCGCGATTTGCGTTCACGACCATCGCCATCGCGTTCCAGCGCATGTAACTCTTAAGGCGGACCTCGGTCTGCCAATCACCCGGATAGGCTGGCTGCTGTTCAACCGGAATGGTGTTGATGTAATGGGTGTTGAAGCCGCGCGGCAACTCGTGCTGCGCCGAGCGCAGGCGGTCCGCCAGGTTTTCGAGCAACTGCGCCGTCCGCTCCGGCCCCTGGCTTTCCAACGCGAGATCGAAGACGGATTGCAGTGACTCGTTCCACTTGTCACCGTTGCCACCGCGCCCACGCGTGGCGGGAGCAGCATTGCGCGAACCGGGAACTTCTTTTTTTTCTTTCACTGTGTTACTCACTGCCAATGCAATTGCCTGCCGCGACGAGCGCGAGCACGGCGGGCCGGGAATTTGAACTCGCTTGCGCCCCTGACAAGAGCGCGAGATTAAACCGGAAACAAATGCCCAACGCCAGCGAATTTACCACGCAAACCACCGAATGAAACTGCTCGATTTAACGCTTGCCTCGCCTGCCGAAAATCTCGCGTGCGATGAGGCGTTGCTCGACCAGGCGGAGAACAGCGCTGGCGAAGAAATCCTCCGCTTCTGGGAACCGCGCGAGCATTTCGTCGTCGTCGGCTACGCGAATAAGGTCGCGACGGAAGTGAACTTGGCCGCCTGCGCGGCGCGCGGCGTCCCCGTCCTGCGCCGTTGCTCTGGTGGCGGCACGGTGTTGCAGGGGCCGGGTTGTCTGAATTATACGCTGATTTTGCGAATCACAGACAACGGCCCAACTCGCAGCATCAGCGCAGCAAACCGGTTCATCATGGAGTGCAATCGCGGGGCGATTCAATCCGCAATCCGCAACCCGCAACCCGCAATTCGCGTTCAGGGCCAAACAGACCTCGCGATTGAAGGGCTGAAGTTCTCCGGCAACTCGCAGCGCCGCCGCCGCCGCTTTCTGCTGTTCCACGGAACCTTTCTGCTCGACTTGGACATCACACTCGTCGAAGCGCTGTTATCGCTGCCATCCAAGCAGCCGGACTACCGCCGCAATCGCAGCCACAAGGATTTTCTTACAAACCTCGCGGCATCCTCCCGGTCGATGAAAGCCGCGCTCGCGCTTGCTTGGAATGCCACAGCGCCGTTGACTGATTTTCCGCGTAAGGAGATTCAAAGCCTCACTCGTGAAAAATATCTTACCCACTCGTGGACATTTAGGTTTTGAGCGCGTGTTGAAAAGATTTCGGGCGTTCGCTCAAGCGCGGCAAATTGTGCAGGCATCAGAACGAGGCAGGACCCACCCCTAACCCCTCCCAGGAGGGGAACTCCGGTGGGCGCGCGATGATCAGTTCCCCTCCTTGGAGGGGTCCAGGGGTGGGTTCGTCTGGGGAGCAACCAAGAAAAACCTGACAACCCTGCCCGCCGCAGTGTAATCCTTGTGCTCAACATGGCCGACGGCGCATCAGACCTGTTTGCAATCGAGGGTGGACGCCGCTCGCTCGCGCGTTTTCTCGAACCGCTCCGTGCGTTGACGGGCGTCCAGTCGGATGGGCTCGGGCCGTTCGAGGTCGCCGGCCAAAGTTACACCCTGCCCCGCTTCATCTTTCGCGGGCCGAACGCCGGCGATCCCATCCGCATCGGCGTCTTCGCCATGATCCACGGCGATGAACCGGCCGGAGCGCTCGCCGCAATGCGATTCCTGCGCGAACTCGTCGCCGCGCCCGGCCTCGCGGAGAATTTTTTGCTGAACTTCTACCCGGTTTGCAACCCGACCGGCTTCGAGGACAATACCCGCCACTCGCGTAGCGGACAGGATTTGAACCGCGAATTCTGGAAAACGTCCGCCGCACCAGAGGTGCAATTACTCGAACGCGAACTGCGCACCGGCCATTTCAACGGACTCATTCAGCTACACGCCGACGACACCAGCGACGGAATTTACGGTTTTGTGCGCGGGCACACACTCACCGAGCATTTGCTTCGTCCCGCGCTTCGTGCAGCGGGAGAAATCCTCCCGCGCAACGTCAACGCGCAGATTGACGGCTTCGCCGCG
>CAZNOE010000251.1:2486-8164 GCA_964574525.1 uncultured Bifidobacteriaceae bacterium | reverse complement strand
GCAGAAGTACGCGCCCTTCCCGTTTGAGGGCGGCAAATGGATGAACGGATCGCCGGTGGTCAACATCTGTGAATCCTTCTGGGTGGCAAAAACGGAAGCAGCCAATTGGACCCGCGCGATCATGACGAACTCATGATCCGCAAGGCCGCAGTCTTTCAATCCTCGTCCGTCCCGGCTTGCTCGCTCCGCAAAACACGGTAGCGGTGTGTCCAGGGGTCAATCCGGCAAATGGCGCGGTAATCGCACTGTTCGCATGGCGTCGTGCCGTTCTTGCGGTATGGATCCACCGCTGTGTCTCCGGCAAAAATCCTTGCGCCCATCTCCTGCAACTGCGATTCGATGTTTTCCAGCAGTTTCTCGAACGCTGCGCGGTCCAGTGCCTCGGCCAAATTCGCGCGCGGACCGCCATTCTTGTTGAACCGGTAATTAAACTGATCACCCTGCGGCGCGTTCGGACGACGGTCGAATTTGCGCAGCACGCTGGCGTCGAATCGGCCCGCATGGCGATAGGCCAGTTTGCGCGCCGCGTCTGGATCAGCCAGCACCTCGGTCCGGCTGCGGCCACGCTCGTACTTGCCGCGCAGGTTTGCGTAAAAGGCGCCAACCGGAATCAGGCGCGCAACGTCGAACAGCGGGCGCGGATTCAGGCAGTGCCGCAGAACGCTCAGATACGCGAGTAACTGCAATTGCACACCGTGCTGCATCAGCACCGGATCGAGTTGTTTGTGGTTCGACTTGTAATCCATCACCACGCACAGCGCCGTGTCCGTGTCCGGTCCGCGCCATAAGTCCACCCGGTCTATCCGGCCCTGCAACGCCAGCTTGTGGCCGCCGTCCAGATCAATTTCCCACGCCGGCAGTCCGTACGAACCCACTCCCGGCCCCTTCAAGGAGGGGAGCGAGCCATCAGACGCGCGCGAAAAGTTCCCCTCCTGGGAGGGGCCAGGGGTGGGTTCGCACGACATTGTCCCGAACGCCAGTTCCACCGCCGCTGGCTCGAAGTCATATTGCTCACGCATCCAGCCCACGAGCACCTCGACGAAGTCCTGCAACGACTCCGTCAGCATTTGGGTGGTAAAGCGGCTCTGCTCCCGGTCGCGCAGCAAACCGTCGCGGTAATCGGTCATCAGCGCCATCGCGATCCGTCCCACACGTTCCCGCGCTTCCTGCGGCGTGATGTCGCGCCACCGTTTGCCTTCAGCGCGCAATTGCTCGTGGAACACCTTGAGTGCCTCGTGTTGAAAGCTTCCCTGCTCGCGCGGGTCCAGCTCGAACAATTTCCGCTCCTCGGCGCGCAACCCGGAATGAACGAAAAAGCGGAACGGACAGGCCGCAAATTGCTCGAGCCGGCTAACGGACGTGCGTAACACGGGGCCGAAGAGTTTTTCCGCGAGAGCGGGCGACAAGCGCTCAGTGGGATCGGGATGGCGAAGTTGACGCAAACTGTCTCGAAGTCGTGCAAGCGCGGGAAGTTGAATAACCTGCGACCAGGCTTCGATTGGAGCGCCGGTCTCCGACCCGGCGCGTTGGGCTTCGTTGCCAGATTCGCGCCGGGTCGGAGACCGGCGCTCCGCCGCGTGTTGCATCGTCACCAACGGCCCTACGAGTTCGCAAGCGTGTTCCGCGTCGAGCCAATTCTCGCTACCGTGAAATTCCTCTTCCGAGATTTCGGGAAAAAGCCGCTTCAAGTGCGACACGAACGGCGATGGATTCAACACTTTGCCATCGGCATCGTGCCGCGAGTAGCTGACCATGAGTTCTTGACTCGCGCGCGTGCAGGCGATGTAGCCGAGATAACGTTCGCGGGCCAGGCGCTGGCGCAAATCGGGACCGAGCACGGCGCCGTGCTGCACCAACGCATGGCGGTCGGTCTCGGTGAGCAAGTCCGGCGCGGCGGGCACGGCGGGAAAAATGCCTTCGTTGAGGCCGAGTACGAGTGCCAGTTTCAAATCCGGATTGCGCGAGCGATCAATCGCGCCGATGAGCACCTGGTCCAGCGCCGGCGGAACCACGCCGACCGTCAGGTTTGCCAGACCCGCTTCCAAAATCGGCAGCCACTCGCGCAGCGACAATCCCGCGCTGCGGGACGGAAATGCCAGTTCGAGATTGTCGAGCCAGTCGTTCATCTGCTCCCACACGGTCAAGTGGATCGCGGATTGAGGGTTGATGATTGGCATTCCGCTCTCTGTAAGAGTCCAGTACTCCAACGTCCGCTCAACCTGAAGCCGCTCCCACAATTCCCGCAATGCCGCGGCCAATTCTGCGCCGGTGGGCTGGTTTCTCCGGGCCGCCAGACGTTGCGCGAATTCGGCAAACGGCGCCACGAGTTTCTGTCGGAGACGCTCAATCCCGCGCTGCGGGACGGAGTCGTCAACGATGGACCAATCCTCGCCCCGCGGAATAGAATGTTCTGAGTCCGCGCTGAGTCCCGTCCCGCCCTGCGGGATTATTCCACGGGGCGAGCGCCATTTCGCGCCGCGCCAGCCACGCGCCAGACTTTCATTCTCCAAGCGATCAATTTCCGTTTCGTCCACTGGCGAGAAACCAGTCTTCAGCGCGGCGAACCAATCTTCGTGTTGCCAGTCAAAGGCCACCGTGCGCAACGCGCTGCGCGTCAATTCCGCCAGCGGGTGATGAGTGATCGCTTCACGCCGGTCGAGGAAAAATGGGATCTCATAGCGCCGGAACACGCGTTCGAGTGGCTTGTGATAACTTTCCAAATTGCGCACCAGCACCGCCGCGTCGCGAAACCGCCCCCCGCCGCCGCGGACGAACTTGAGAATCTCACGCGCGGCGAAAGCGGCCTCGGCATCGGGAGTCGCGCAGGAGACTATACGCAAGGGGGCGGTCGTGGCGGCCGGGACGGGTTCCATCCCGTCTCTGACAGATTCTTCTCGGTAAGAAGTTAGGGACGGGGTGTAACCTGTCCCGGCCAAAGTGGCTGTCGGCGCGGCCCAGTTTTTTTCCAGGAGACCCAGAGCCGAGTCAGAAAGGAAACGATTTTTGCCCGGCTCGCGCTTCAGGAATTCCACGTTCACTTTTGCGCCGGACAGATTCTCCACGCGCTGGCGGCACTTTTGATACGTCACGCCGACCGCGGACCAGATGGAGAGCCAGGTATTTTCCTTGGCTCCCGACTCATCGAGACAAAACGCGAGGGCCGCGCGCTCGCAGCGCGGCAGAACGGCCGCGAGCAAATCCATTTCCACCGGCGTCATCTCCGCGAAGCCATCGAGCCACAAGGCCGAGATGTTGAGTGCCGCCGGGCAAAGTTGAAGGCTGAGATTGGGGAAGTTGAATTCCAAAGTGTCATTTTGGATTTCTGCTTTCTGCTTTTTGCTTTCTGGTTTTCCTTCGCGCAATGCCTCCGTCGCCGCCTCAAGCAACCGGTTCCCGTCCTGCAATTCGTGTTCGCCGAGCCAGCGCTCGTAAGCTTCGAGCAACAGCGCGAGGTCGTGCAACTTGTTCCGCAACTCATCCGCTAAATCATGGCGTCGTGCTCGCCCCGTGGAATAGAACGCTCCAAGTGTGTCCTCAGTCCCGCGCTCGTTATTCCGCGAGGCGAGCACGCGGAGCCTGGCAGGCGTCAACTGATGCTGTTGCAATTCACCGAGCAACTGGCTGAGTTGCTGGGCAAAGCCGGGCCGCCGCGCGCTTTTGTGAAACGACCTCAATTCCTCTCCGTGCCGCATCAGCAGCGCGCGCAGGACCATGATCCGGCCCTGCTCGTTGAGCGACGGCGGCGGCGCGATGCGCAACGCGTCGAGAACGAATTGCGCCAGCCGTTCGAAGGAAAGGATTTGCAGCCGCGTATAGCCCTGCAACGTGGGATCGGCCAACAACTGCCGTTCGAGCTGAAACGTCGCCTGCTTCGGTGCGAGCAGAATCAGACCCGGACCATTGCTGGAGGCCAGCAGTTCAGTGCGAATCTCTTGCAGACAACGGAAGGTTTTTCCGCTGCCGGCCGGGCCGAGGAGAAAACGCGCTTGCACGGACACTTTCTAACCCGGCGAAGAGAAACCAGAAAGCAGAAAGCAGAAAGCCAAGATGAGACTTCCCATTTCAACTTTGCGAATTTCAGTCTTCACCACGTGAATGCCCTGTCCTGATGGAGTGGGTCAAAGAGCCGTGCTTATTTCACGGGGTGAAGCTTGCCTTTGCCGTTCAACGCGGCGGCGGTTCGTTGGTCAGCAGCCAGTAATGGCCGATGGCGGCGACGACTTTGGCGAATTCCCGGGCGTTGGTGGGTTTGATGACGTAACTGTTCACGCCCAGCTTGTAGCCTTCCACCATTTCGATGGTGAGCTTTGAGCCGGTCAACACCACGATGGGAATGCCCTGGGTCCGTTCATCGGTTTTCAACTGCCGCAACACTTGCAATCCGCCGGTCTTGTGAAGGCCCAGGTCCAACAGGATGAGTCTGGGCGGCGTGGCGGGTCGCCTGGCGAAGTTGCCTGTGCCGGCGATGTAATCCAGCGCCTCCTCCCCGTCGTTCACGAGTTCGACCCGGTCGGCAAAACCGCACTCTCTGAGCGCGCACATCGTAAGCTCCGCATCCTCGGCGTCGTCCTCCACCAACAAAATGTCCGCGACCCCGCTGGTTGATGCGGAGTCACCGCCTGGGTGGCTTTTTTTCATGTTCGCCCTCCGATTAAGCCTTTCCATGCGATGAGTTCAAATCAAAAAGCGCGAAAAGTTCTGCCCTCGCCCCGTGAAATAGCGGGCTCCGATATTCCGCAGGGCGACTTTGTGGTGAGTCCCGGCTCGTTATTCCACGGGGTGAGGCCACAGGCTCACACTTCGACGCTCTTTCCGGGTTGCGGCTGGACGATTTTGATTTTGGGATGGCGGGCGCGGATTTGTTCCTCGAGCCAGCGGCGCGCGAGGCGGCGAGCGGCCGTCGCACGCGGTTACACACACGCTCCGGTGTCAGGCGCGCGGAGGTAGCGTTGTGGGTTTATCTTCTGCGCGCACCCAGCGCCGATGGGCAAGATGAACGGCGCGCAACAAATCGCTCCCGCTCCAATTGAGGATGTTTGGCCAGCGTGTCAGTCAACAACGCCTGGAATCCGCGCCGCGCATCGGCAGCACGCTCCTTGGCGCAGCCAGTGAGCGCATCATAGGCTTTAACCAATGCCTCCAAGTCGGGATTCATTCCGGGAAAACTTCGGCGAGAAGTTCCTCGGCCTCGTGCGCGTCCATCGGCGCATGAACGTAGAGCAAGCAGTCTTGCAGCAGCCAGGCCATTGCTTCGACCTGCTCTCGCAGATCGGCCAATGGCAGGGTGGGGTCGGCGATCGCGCCTTGCAAGGAACGGATCAGGAACAGCAAAGCGCGCGCGTCCACAGCGTGTTCGAGCTTTTGCTCGAGGCTCGGCTCTTTAAGCACGAAGTTTTCCCGATGCCAGGCCCGGAACACGTCGCACGCGTCCAGCGTAATCTCCACATTCCGGCGCATCATCTTGGCCAAGGCCGGGCTGAAACTACGGGAATCCGCCAAACTTGCTGTGCTCATGACTCCACGTTGCCAGAAAATCCTCGCTCGCGCAATGTCCGACTGCACCGTTCAATCGGGTCAGCACGGGTGGAAAGTGGGCATCGCGCGATTCCCTCCCACTTTCTCACTTTCCCACCTGCCCACTTTCAAAACGGCCCGGCCAGAGCCTCCTCACGTCGGCT
>CAZNOE010000251.1:0-2386 GCA_964574525.1 uncultured Bifidobacteriaceae bacterium | reverse complement strand
CTTTCCCACCTGCCCACTTTCAAAACGGCCCGGCCAGAGCCTCCTCACGTCGGCTCCCACGAATTCCTGGATGCGCCTAAGCCTCCACTGCCTTTCCCGGTTGCGGCTGGACGATTTTGATTTTGGGGTGGCGGGCGCGGATTTGTTCCTCGAACCAGCTGCGCGAATCATCATTGCCGTGGCCGAGCAGTATGGCGCGGGGCGAAACGCGACCGACGAAATCGAGCAAGTCATCGCGGTTGGCGTGCGCGGTGAGGTCGAAATCCTGAATGTCGCAGCGGCGCGTGACCTGGCCCGCGCCAGGACTGAACACAAACGTCTCGCCGGGCTTGGCGGCTTTCAAGCGACCGCCCGGCGTGTCGGGGTCGGCGTAGCCGACGAAGAAGATGGATTGCCGCTCGTCGCCGATCATGCGGACGGCAAGGTCGTGGGCGGCGGTGTTTTCGCTCATCATGCCGGAAGTCAGCACGAAAAGGCGTCCCCCGCTGAGTTTCATTATTTCGGCCTGGCCCTTGTCGAGCACAACCAGATTGAGGCTCTCGCGCAATTGCAGATTGCTGTGCTGGCGGTGCGTGCGGTGGGCTTCGAGGTCGTAGATTTCGGTGAAGACGCGGCCGAGTCCGCCGATGTAGATGGGTTGGGACCGGAGTTTGCCGGCGCGCATCAGCAACGAGAGCAGGGCGAGAATCTCCTGCGTGCGTCCAAGCGCAAACGAGGGAATCAGCACGCAGCGCTTGCGTTCAAGCGCGCCGTGGATGGCGGCGGTAAGCCGCTCGACTTCGGAGGCGCGCGTAACGCCCTCCGGGATGACGCGATTGCCCCGGGTACTTTCCATGATCAGCACGTCGGCCTTGACGTCTTCGAAGCGGGCAGCGCGCAAAATCGTTTGGTCGTGAAAACACACGTCGCCCGTGTAGAACAGGGTTTCCTTCCGGCCTCGGACCATGACGCCGGCCGAGCCGAGCGTGTGGCCGGCGTCGTAGAATTCCAGGGTCGGCGACGGAAATCCGGCGCGCGATTTGTGGTGGGCGGCCCACTCAACTTCGCGGTTGTAGCGAAAACCCTGAAACAGCGGCGCGATATCGTCCAGTTCATCGTGCGTGTAGAGCGGATATTCCCGGATACCCAACTCGTCGCGCTGACTGGTCATGACGTTGACCGAGTTGTGCAATACGCGCTCCACGATGAAGTAGCTCAACTCGGTCATCAGCACGTGCGCCTTGGGGAAATAGCGCAATGCCACGGGCAGCGTGCCGACGTGATCATGATGGCAGTGGGAAATCGCAATGGCGTCCACGTCCTCGTTCTGGACGAACTTGAACTCCGGCAAACCGGCGCGGCCTTCGCGCTTGGGGTGCATGCCGGAGTCCATCAACAAACGGTGGCCCTCGATATCCACGAACCACGCGCTGGCGCCGATGTCCGTGTCCGGGTTGAGGTTGATGATCCTCATGGATCGAATTTACGATATGCGATATAGGATTTACGAGCGCAGAGGGTTCCGATTCGCGCGGAAATCGTAAATCGAAAATCCAACGGTTACTTCGGCGCCGGGACGGGAGGTTCGTTGATCATTTTCATCGTCGCCGCCTGCGCCAACGCCATGTAGTCGGGGTAAGCTTTGAAGTCGGCGGGGACGTCGAATTGCTTCGCGTCCGGTTTGGCGAGCTTGATCTCCTTGTAACGGATGATGACCGTATCGTCCTTTTCCTTTGTCATGATTTGCACGGGGAAATCCTTCAGGTCGGTGGCGTTCCACAAGGTGAATTCGGTCTTGGCGCCTTTGTCGTCGGTGGTGACAACTTTGTTCTTCACGCAGGCGTGGCCGTCAAGTGTTTCCTTGCCGATGACGGTTTTTTCGATCTTCGGGTTCTTCGCGAAGGCCTCGGCTTCCTCGTTGCCGAGCGGCGTGTTGACGTAGGATTGAATGCCCGGAAAAATCAGATACCTGGCTTTCTTGTCCGGGCGCACGATGGTGATCAGCCGGTCCATGCCCAATTGCTTCATGGCCGCGGTCGCGGCGGCGGGCATGTCTTTGTTTTTCATCTGGCTGATGTCAATCTCCACGCGGGACTTGTTGTCGAGACAGGCGAAACTCATGACCAAACTGGTTGTTTCCTTCTGGTTCTTGTCGTAAACGCGCACGTCCGATTTCGCGGTGAATCCGGTGTGCTCGCCAAAGAGCTTCGACAACGTGGCGAAGTCCGTGCCGAGAGTGCCGGCGCCGCCCTGGTTGGGCAATTGGGCCATGCACGCGCTGGCGGTGAACAGCAGCAGGGTGGCGACGCCGATTGTCGGAAAGTTCAAATGTTTCATGGTAAAAAACGTGGTAACAGGATACCGGCTTGTGACGGGTTCACCAGTTAAATCGCGCGTGGAGCTAGAG
>CAZNOE010000250.1:0-8177 GCA_964574525.1 uncultured Bifidobacteriaceae bacterium | reverse complement strand
GCGTTGCGCCGTTCCTTCGAGTTGATGCCGCAGATTTCACGCGAAGTCGGCACGAACTGGTTGCGGCGCAGTTTTCAGGATTCGCCCGGGCAGGGTCTGGTCATTCTTTCGGCCATGAGCCAGATGGTGCAACAAGGGATTACCGACCGCGCGGCGGATCAGCGGCAGAAAAATCTCGATCTCCAGAAGCAGGTGGTGGAGACATTTCTCGGTGTGGCCGATCCGACGCAAGCGCACTGGCGCGCCGCGCTGGCGCTGCTGGCACAAGGCTGGTTGCAGGAGGCCGCTTACTCGCGCCAGCGGTTTCAACCGCGCACCACCTACGGCCCGCAATACGATGAATTCGGCAACATGGTTTCATACCAGCCTTATCAACCGCCGCAGTATTTCGACGGGAATCAACTTCCCCCCATCCCCACCGATCAGGTGCTCTCCAGCGCGCCGAGCGATCAATGGCTGGCGCAATTGGACGAAAGTTTTCGCCTCGCGTCGTTTGCCTTGATCGCCGATCTGCACTTGAAAGCCGAAGCGCCGGACAAGGCGTTGCGCTACCTTGAAGCCTTCGCCGCGCGACAACCACGGGCGGCGACCGACCTCGCCAATGATTTTTTGCGCGCCTGGGCCAAAGCGCGCAATCCCGTCCAGCAGCAACGCAGCACAGTTTATGGTCCGTATGGCCCGATCTATTACGGCATGGGCAGTCCCTACGGCATGCGTGGCGGAAGCATTCCTCTGACTCGCGCGATGCAGGCGCGGAACATCCGCGAGCTGTCCGGTTTGCTCCGTCGTCTCGAAGCACTAAAACTTCCGTCGCTCAATGATGATGCGGTCGTCGGCGCGTTCTCCGCCGCGCACAGTCCGGCCGAGGTGTTTCGCACCGATGACATGGAGGCCGTGTTCGGTCCGCTGGAAGCCGCCAGGCTGGAAACGCTCGCAGGCCTGGCGCAAACGATGCGCGAGCGGCTGGCCTCGCAATGGCGGCAGCCGCGCCTGCAGCAGGAACTAAAGACCCAGCGCAACGACAAACAAATCGAAGCCGAGATGCTGCGAGGTTACGACGTGGTTATGAAACTCATCGGGAGCGGCTTGAAGCGCGAGCCGGATCACTGGCAATTGAACCTCGCGCAGGCCGCCGCGAATTTCGATCTCGCCGAGTTTCAATACGGGAGGAAGGCTGATCTTTCGATCTATCTCGAGAAGCGCGAGGCGGCGTTCAAGGGTTTTTCGCACGCCGCAGAACTTTACGCCGCCGCCCTGCCGAAGATCGAGGAGAAGGAACAGACGCCAAAGGTGTTTCAGCAATGGTTTAACGCCAGCCTCGGCGCGAGCGATCTTGCTTACGTCACGCGCCAACAGGAACCGGAAACCAATCAACTCCAGGGCATCCAGTCGGCCATCCTCTCGCTCCCCGGCGCCGCGGCGGAAAAGCACATGGCCACCTTCGCCAAGCAACTCGGGCAGAGCGCCAACACGCTCAAGCCTGAACTCAAACCTCGTTATCTGCGCGCCGGGTTGCGGATCGTGGGTGATCACCCGGAAGCCGAGGACGCGCGCAAGCTGGCGACCTATTACAACGATTTGCTTCAGGAACTCGAATTCTCCGTGCGCATGGACGGAGACAATGTGGTCGGACACACGCGGCCATTCGGCGTGTTCGTCTCCTTGCACCACACGGCTGATGTCGAACGCGAGGCCGGCGGGTTCGGACGTTACCTCCGCAACCTGAAGAAGTCGTCGGCCATGTATTACAGCCCGTACGCCCCGCAGCAGCGGAATTTCGTCGAGGACTTTGATAAGCAAGTGCGCGAAAAATTAGCCGACAAGTTCGAGATCAAGTCCATCACCTTCCTCGACGAGAAGGTGCAATCACGCGGGTATGGACGGATCGGCTGGCGCGAAACGCCGCTCGCTCATTTGCTGCTCCAGGCGAAGGATGGTTCCGCCGACCAGGTTCCTGCGCTGCACATGGACCTCGATTTCACCGACCAGCGCGGCCAGGTGGTATTGCCGGTCGAATCGCGGATTACTTTGCTCGACGCCCGACCGGACAACGTCCCCGCGCGACCGGTCGCCAGCCTGGAAATCACACAGGTCCTGGACGACCGCGAAATAAACAAGGGCTTGCTGACGCTTGAAATCAAGGCCAGTGGCAAGGGCCTCGTGCCGGATTTGCCTGAACTCTTGCGCACCAACTTCACGAACTTGCGCGTCGAAGAAGTCAGCGATCACGGGCTCGCGGTCACGCAGATTGACACCGAAGGCGACGACCTCGCGCCCGCGACGGAACGCGACTGGCTGATCAAACTCCGCGTGGCCGACGATGCGCCAACATCGCTGGCGTTCCATTTCCCCGAAGCCGCGGTTGCCGGGGCGAAAATGGTGTTCAAACGCTACGCAGACGCCGACCTCGTCGAGGTGCAACCGAAACTGGCGCTGGCTGGTTTGACGGTGCGCGCGCGTCCGCTGTGGCATTGGCTCGTGCTGGCGACGGTTGTTCTCGCCGCTGCGGGTGGCGTAGTTTGGTGGTTGCGCCGGCAGAAACCCGTCACCGCGCAGGAAGTTTCGCGTTACAACCTGCCCGAGCCGCTAACGCCCTTCGCGGTCATTGGCGTCTTGCGCCGTATGCACACCGACGCGACGCTGCGCTGGAGCGAGTCCAACCGGACTGAACTCGCGCAGACTATTCAGCGTTTGGAGACACACTTCTTCGGTCGCGAACGCAACGGCGATCCCGAACCCGATCTGACGGGCATCGGCCGCCGCTGGGTTGAGTTGGCGGGAAATGGGAAGTGACCTTCGTAGCCGCCGACGTGAGGAGGCGGACCCACGGGTGGCCAACAAAATCCGCCTCCTCACGTTGGCGGCTACCTCAGTGCTGCCTTCCCGCCGAGCCACGGCATGATGCGAATGTGTTTCCGGTTAACAAACTCCCCCAACAACTTCAGGTTCATCCTGCTCGCCACATCCGGCCGGGCGGGATTCACGAGGACAATGCGCGCCCGCCGGCCCGCCGCTCGTGGCAACGCGCTAACCGTCAGCCGCACCTGATTCACCGCGCCGAGTTCGTTTGGACAAACGATGATCGGCGTCGCGCCAAGCGCTTGGATCAAATCGCGCGAATCAAAAGCCTCGCCCAGCGGACTCAAAAGCCCACCCGCCCCTTCCACCACGATTACGTCAAATCTCCCGCCCATGATTCTACGACCAGCCAACCCACCCCTGACCCCTCCCAGGAGGGGAACAATCCACTGGCTGCCACTCCCCTCCTTGGAGGGGCGGGGGGTGGGTTCATCGTCCCTAATCGCGGACGTACGACCGTGCCGTTGGCCCACGGCGCGAACGTGCGCCACGACCTCGTCCAGCGAGACGCGCTTCCTGTCTTTGCGCGCGGCCAGCAGCGGCGATAGCCGCGCGCGGAAATGCCACGGGTTCACTTCATCGAGCGACAGAACTCTCCCCGCCGCGTCGCGAAGCAGGCGCGCATCATCGCGTCCGCCGGAACAGATCGGTTTGAGTGCGGCGACGCGAATACCGCGGTCGCGCAGATGCAGTGTGACCAGCACGGCGAAGACCGTCTTACCTACGCCCGTATCTGTGCCAGTGATGAAGAGAATGCGGCTCGCCATGCTTGCGGATTAGGATTGCCAGAGCCGCGCGCCAAAGCAAAGACTTCCATCACATGCAACCCAACAAACACGCAGTCAAAATCACTTACTACCTCGAAGTGATTTCCTCCTGGTGTCACTGGGCCGAGCCGGCGTGGGCGGAGTTGAAGCGCCGCTACGCGGACCGCGTCGAGTTCGGCTGGAAGATCGCGCAGATGCCGCTGGCGGCGTATCCGGTTTCTAAGAGCCAGCTCGAATGGTTTTACCGTCGGAGCGGCTCGGTCGTGCGGTCGCCATACATGCTCAGTTCGGATTGGTTCGATCCCGACGCCATTGAGATGGTCGCGCCGAATCTCGTCGCGGAGGCGGCGCGAGACTTCGGCGCGAGCGATGACCACGTCCGCCTCGTCATCCAGCACGCGGCGGTGCGAGAAGGAAAGAAAGTCGGCCGCTGGCCGGTATGCATCGCCGTGGCTGCGAAAGCCGGCGGGTTGAACCAGTCAAAACTTCTAGCCCGTGCAAAATCCAGCGAGGTCGCGGCCCGCGTGAAGAAAACCAGCGCCGAGTTCGATGCGCTGCAAGTCACGCAGCGTCCGACGTTCCTCATCGAGAATTCCATCGGCGACCGCGCCGTGTTTTCCGGCACCGTGCGCGTTGAACCACTGGCCGCGGCCCTTGACGCCCAACTCGCCGACCAGGCGGCCTATGATTCGTGGAAAGCCCATTTTGGCGATCCACCACCGGCTTGATCCGCACGCTCCGGGTCTCACCAAGCTCGACGGCAATGCATCTGATGCGAATTACGTCTGGCCTCGCTGCGGCGACAATTGTCGCGCTGCTGTGCGGCTGCGCAACACGGACTCCAGCGCGATTGACGCAGCAGCATGGCGAGTCATTCGTCTTTGTTGGCGAAGAGCCGGCGGCAATGGCGCGCCCGCCCGCGCACGGCCAGCCATTTCGGCTGCGGAGCACCTACGCGCGTGGCGCGGAAACGATTGATTACGTCGAAGGTCGCGATTTCGTCCTGGATCGCGCCGCAGGCACGGTGCGCCGCACGCCGGACTCGCGCATTCCCGACTTCCGCACCAACGTGCTTTACGGTCGCAAGGATTTCGACCACTCGAGATTTCCTGGCTTCGGCAACAATGGCTTTTTCGCTTTCGCGAATTACACGTTGGCCAGGGCAGAACGCTGGCCTGTGCAGCCGAGGCAAACGGCGCTGCTCAAGAACACGAGGGCGAAACTCCTCTCCGGCCAACCGGTGAAGATCGTCGCGTTCGGGGACAGCATCACGGCAGGCGGCGACGCGACGAAGCCGGAGCTCGTTTTCTGGCGGCGCTGGACAGACGAGTTGCAGCACAAGCATCCGCGCGCCCGCGTTACCGCTGTGAACGGCGCGACGGGCGGCGATTCAACGGTGCAAGGTTTGCAGCGCCTCCAGGCCAAAGTGCTGGATCAAAAACCCGACCTCGTTCTGATCGGCTTTGGCATGAACGACCACAACAAAGGCGGCGTTCCGATTCCGCAGTTCGAGCAGAACCTTCAGCAGATCATCGCCCGAATCCGCGCCGGGACGCAGGCGGAGGTCGTTTTGTTTTCCGCCTTCCCGCCGAACCCGCGCTGGAAGTTCGGCTCGCATCACATGGAGGACTACGCGGCGGCGACGGAGCGCGTGGCTCGCGAAGCCGGTTGCGCCTACGCGAACGTGTTCAACAACTGGCAGGCGATGGCGGCGCGCAAGAAGCCGGAGGATTTGCTCGGAAACAACATCAATCACCCAAACGATTTCGGGCACTGGATTTATTACCGGGTGCTGTGCGAACTCGGGCTTTGAATTCAAGTCACGGGAGCAAATTCAGAGTCGGGCATCAACATTCAAGTCATCGGGCCGATTCAGAACAAATTCCCTGAGCAACCGGCGGCCCCGGCTCACGGCGTAACTTCCGTCCCGCAATCGAGCATCTCCCGGCCGAAGTATGGATTTCGCAACGGCCCCTGAAGTTGGAGCCAAAGCCCCGGTTGGGGCGCCATCGGACAACGATAGAGCTTCAGTGATCTGAGAGCGTCAGCCTGTTGCCGGGCGGTCCGCGCAAACTCCGTCACGGCGGTGCTGAAAGGAAGAAACCCTTTGCGCGCTTCGGTCAGATCGCCGGCCGCTGCGAGTTTGCTGTTCGCAACCTTTTGGAGCAGCGGTTGCCATGGATGGTCCGCTGGTAGGGATTGGCGCAATGCCTCCAGCGCCGGACCGACTTGTGCGGCAGCGAGGTTGAAGTCTGTGAGCTTGTCAGCGGCGAGGCTTTCGCTTACCGCCGCTGCTGCCGCGACGAAATCCTTTGCGGCTTTGAGTTGCATTTCGCTCAGGTCAAGCTTCGGCAGTGCCGCTGCGGGAGATTCTGCCTGGGAAGAAGTCGTCGGCGTTTTTATTTCTCGCGTGGGAGAGAATTTCCAGATTGCCAGCCCGGCAAGGACGGCCAGGCCGATGACGAACAGGAATAAAAACTTTCGAGTTGGTTTCGCGGATTGGGGTGCGCTGATTTGCAAATTGCCAGAGCCGGCGGGAAGCTGCCGTTTGCGCCAGATCACATAAATCACCGGGTAAAGCAGCAGTTCCAAAATACCCGACGTGATGACGCCGCCAATCATCGGCGCGGCGATGCGTTTCATCACGTCCGCGCCGCTTTGCGTGGTGGGCGACCACATGATGGGCAAGAGGCCGAACAGAATGGCGCAGATGGTCATGATCTTCGGCCGAATGCGTTGCACTGCACCTTCGATGACTGCCGCTTGAAGGTCGTCCATCGAATTCATCTTGCCGGCGGCGCGGAATTTTTCCCACGCGTGGTCGAGGTAGAGCAGCATGACGACGCCCGTTTCTGCGTCCAAGCCAGCGAGGGCGATGAGGCCAACCCATACGGCCATGCTCAAGTTGTAGCCCAGCAGGTAAAGAAACCAGAACGCGCCCACCAGCGAGAACGGCACGGCCAGCAGCACGATGAACGTCTTCGCCGCGCTTTTCGTATTCAAATAGATGAGCACGAAAATAATCAGAAGCGTGAAGGGCACGACCACCTTGAGTTTCTGCTCGGCGCTCTTGAGATACTCGAACTGGCCCGCCCACTGCATGTAATAGCCAGGCGGGAACTGCACGGTTTCTTTGATGCGCTTTGAAGCAGCGTCCACGTAGCCTTGAATGTCGTTGCTGGTGAGGTCCACGAAGACGAAGCCGACGAGTTGGCCGTTCTCGTTGCGGATCGAAGGCGGACCGGTTTTGAAGCTGATGTCGGCGAGCATCCCGATGGGGATTTGCGTCGGAGCGTCGGAGCGTGAGAGCGTTGAAGCGTTCCCGCTCATACGCTCTGCCGCTCCTCCGCTCTCACGCCCCATCGGCACGGGCACAAGCACGCGTTTGAGCGAATCCAGGTCTTCCCGGAAATCACGCGCGTAACGGACGTTGATGGGATAACGCTCGCGCCCTTCCACCGTTGTTGAAATGGTTTTGCCGCCGATGGCGGTTTCGATGATGTCGTTCACGTCGCCGACCGTGAGGCCGTAGCGGGCGGCGACTTCGCGTTTCGGCGTGATGTCGAGGAAGTAACCGCCCGTGGTCCGCTCGGCGAAAACGCTGCGTGTGTCGGGGAAATTGCTCAACGCTTTTTCAATCTGCACGCCCACGTCCTGAATAGTGCCGAGGTCCGGGCCGAAAACTTTTATGCCGAGGATCGAGCGGAAGCCCGTCGTGAGCATTTCGGTGCGCGTCTGGATCGGCATCCAGAAAATGTTCGCCATGCCGGGCATCTTCATTTTGTCGTTCATTTCGGCGACGAGCTTTTCCCACGTCATGCCGGGACGCCATTGCTCCGGCGGCTTGAGCCGGAGGACGGTTTCAAACATCGAGATGGGCGCGGGGTCGGTGGAGGTTTCAGCCTGGCCGGCTTTGCCGAAAACGGATTCCACTTCGGGAAATTGGCGCAGGATCCGGTCCTGGATCTGCAAAACTTTCGTCGCCTCACCGATGGTCATGCCGGGCACGGCGGTGGGCATGAAGAGAATGTCGCCTTCGTTGAGCGGCGGCATGAACTCCTTGCCAAGTTTCATGAAGGGAAACACCGTCGCCGCCATAACGAGCAACGCAACGACGAGCGTCAGCCACCGGAAACGCAGCACGAAATGCACGAACGGCTGGTAGGCCCAAATGAGGAAGCGGTTCACCGGGTTCTTCTTCTCCGATGTAATTTTGCCCCGCACGAACAAAACCATCAACACGGGCACGAGCGTCACGCCTAACAGCGCGGCGAAGAACATCGAGAACGTTTTCGTGAACGCCAGCGGCTTGAACAGACGGCCTTCCTGCGCTTCGAGCGAAAACACCGGAATGAAACTCACCGTGATGACGAGCAATGCGAAGAATAGCGGCCGGCCCACGCTTTTGGCGGCAGAGATGATGACCTCAATGCGCTCGGCATTCGTCGGGTCGCGGCCCTTTTCTTCGCGGAAATGTTCCAGGAACTTATGCGCGTTCTCGACCATGATGATGGCCGAGTCCACCATCGCGCCGATGGCGATGGCGATGCC